>JBBDRH010000376.1:0-19972 GCA_040905645.1 Actinomycetota bacterium | reverse complement strand
CCCAACAGCCCGCCCACCTCACCGTCATCAAGAACGTGATCAACGACAACGGTGGCACCTCCACGTCGTCCGACTTTGTGATCAACGTTGACGCCGACGGCGCAACGCCCGACTCCTTCCTGGGCCTTGAGTCGCCCGGGATATCGGTCACCTTGAATGCAGGCTCCTTCAGCGTGACCGAGATCGAACATAGCGGCTACCTGGCCAGCTACGTAGGTTGCTCGGGCACCATCGCGCCGGGTGAGACCTTGACCTGCACCATCACCAACGACGACCAGCCTGCCGGCCTCAGGGTCGTCAAGCATGTGATCAACGACAACGGCGGCACCAAAACCGCCGATGACTTCACCATGAACGTGACCGGCACCCTGCCCACGCCCGCCTCCTTCAGCGGGGCCGAGGCTGGCACCGATATAGCGATCAATGCCGGAAGCTACTCGGTCGCCGAGGGCGATCACGCCGGCTATGCGGTCACCTACTCGTCCGACTGCTCAGGCTCCATCACCGTGGGACAGACCAAGACCTGCACGGTTACCAACAACGACATCCAGCCCAAGCTGACCGTCATCAAGAACGTGATCAACGACAACGGCGGCACCAAGACCGCGGCCGACTTCACCATGAACGTGACCGCCGCCGGCGACGACCCCGCCCCCTTCCCGGGCAGCGATGCCGGCACCGAGGTCGGCATCAGCGCCGGCGCCTACTCGGTGGCTGAGGGAGATCACGCCGGCTACGCCGTCACCTACTCGACCGACTGCGAAGGCTCGATCGGCGTGGGCGGGACCAAGACCTGCACCGTGACCAACAACGACATCCAGCCCAAGCTGATCATCAAGAAGGAGGTAGTGAACGGCAACGGCGGCACCCTGGTGGCCGGCGCCTTCACCTTGAACGTCACCGGCGCCGGCCCGGTTCCCGCTTCTGTTACGGGCAGTGAAGACGGCACCGACGTTGCGATCAACGCCGGCGGCTACTCAGTCTTGGAGACGCCGGTGGACGGTTACGCCGCTTCCTACTCGGACAACTGCGCCGGGACGATCTCGGCGGGCCAGGTACGGACCTGCACCGTCACCAACAACGACGTTGCTCCCGGCCTCACCGTGATCAAGCACGTGATCAACGACAACGGCGGCGACAAGGAGGCCGAGGACTTCGACATCAGCGTGACCGGGACCTCGGTCGACCCGGAAAGCTTCGCAGGCAGCGAAAACGGCACCAGTGTGACGCTGAAGGCGGGAGCCTTCTCGGTCACCGAAACCGAGGTCGACGGCTACGCTGCCACCTACTCCGCCGACTGCACCGGATCGATCGCAATCGGACAGTCGAAGGTGTGCACCATCACCAACGACGATGTCCAGCCCAGACTGACCGTGATCAAATCGGTGGACAACGACAACGGCGGCACCAAGACCGCGGCCGACTTCACCATGAACGTCACCGGCACCAGCCCTGCGCCGGCATCGTTCCCAGGCAGCACGGTTGGAACCGTCGTGGCAATCAACGCCGGAGCCTACGAGGTGACCGAGCTGGAGGTTGCCGGTTATTCGGGCAGCTTCTCGGATGACTGCAGAGGCACCCTCGAGATCGGTGACGCCAAGACCTGCACGGTGACCAACTCCGACATCCAGCCGGAGCTGACCGTGATCAAGAACGTGATCAACGACAACGGGGGCTCCAAGACCGCGGCCGACTTCGACCTCGGCGTCACCGGCCCCCAGGCCGATCCGGCGACGTTCGAGGGCGATGAGGAGGGCGTAAAGGTCCATCTCAACGCCGGGAGCTACGCAGTGGCAGAGACGGCGGACGCCGGCTACCTGGTCAGCTACTCGGCCGACTGCACCGGCACCATCGCCATCGGGCAGACCAAGGTCTGCACGGTCACCAACAACGACATCCAGCCCAAGCTGACCGTCATCAAGAACGTCGTCAACGACAACGGCGGGACGAAGACCGCGGCCGACTTCACCCTCGATGTTGCGGGCGGCTCCCCGGTGCCGGCATCCTTCGCCGGATCCGCCGGAACTGAGGTCACCCTCGACGCCGGCTCCTACAGCGTCACCGAGGACGAAGTCGACGGCTACGCCGGAACCTTCTCCGAGGGCTGCTCGGGAGTCCTTGCACCCGGGGAAACCGAAACCTGCACGGTCACCAACGACGACCTGACCGCCGGCCTGACGGTTGTCAAGCGAGTGGTCAACGACAACGGTGGTACCAAGGACGCCGCCGACTTCGAGATCTCGGTTGAATCCGCCGGGACCGACCCTGCGCCGTTCGACGGCAGCGAGACCGGAACCGTCCTGGAAATCAATGCCGGTGCTTACGAGGTGACCGAGGAGGAGGTTGCCGGCTACGAAGGAACACTGTCGGAGGGTTGCGAAGGCACCATTGCGCTGGATGAGGCAGTTGTCTGCACGATCACCAACGACGATGTGCAGCCGGTGCTGAACGTCATCAAGCGGGTGGTCAACGACGACGGCGGCAACCGGACGGCATCCAGCTTCACGATGCTGGTGGCCGGCGGCACGCCCGCCAGCTTCCCGGGCAACGACAACGGCACCAAGGTAGGGATCAACGCAGGCGCCTACGCGGTGAATGAGTCCGACCCGGGCCGCTACACCCAGTCGAAGTCCGCGGACTGCACCGGCTCAATCGCAGTCGGCCAGACCAAGACCTGCACGATCACCAACAACGACGCACCCGCTGAGGTTGCCGGAGTGGTAATCGAGAACACCCCGGCTGAAACTGTGCAGGTGTTGGGCATCGAGCTGCCTAGGACCGGGCTCAACATCGGCCTCGGGCTGATGGTGGCTCTTGCTCTGATCGGTGGAGGCTTCGGGTTCCTGTGGTGGAACCGCAGGACCCAGGCCGCCAAGGGGAGTTAGTTACATTGGGCAGCCTTCCACCGCACCGCTCCTCCTCACCTCACGTTATGGCTCTAGCGGACGAGGGCGGCAGGGGCGGCAGCGGTGGGTTTGGTTGGGGTTGTCGGCCCGGCGCCGGTTGGGGACCTGCATAGCCCGTACCAGCCCCGAACCTCACCACCCGACACCAGGTGGAGAAGCTCTCCCTCATCCCTCATGACGAAGACATAGCCATCGTCGTAGGGGTTCGAGATGAAATCCCGCGGCAGCGTAGAAGCGTTTCGACTCGGCCATCCCAAAACGGTGGAGCCTTTGGCGGCCAGTTCGGTTGGCTCTTCGTCCCAGGCGGCCGTGGAGCCGAAGAGAAAATAGGCGTCCCAGTCCCCAACTTCGTTCGATCCCAGATTTCTTGCCAACCAGCTTCCGGCCAAGTTGTCCTTGTCCCAAAGGTGCTCGACCCGCTTGTCGATCAGGCCGGCGGCATCCCACCGCCATCGGGCATCCGTGACGAGCCTGTCCGTCTAGATCGCGTAGACCTTGAGATTTGGGTTGCTCGATTTGACGAGGATGGTGTCCTGCACCCAACTGGCGCCGGCTCGGCACGTCGGTCAGGTCGGCGAGAGAATTAGCACCAGTCGAGTCGATCCAGCGTCGGAGTTGAACTTTGTCTTCAGCTCTTCGAGGCTGCGCAGATCGCCCAACTTGATCCCGGGCGGTGTTTCGACCGGGCCAATTACCTTCAAGCCAACTACGAGAACGGCCACAACCGCGAGCGCCGTGAGCCATGGCCTCCAGCGGTGCCAACTCAAATTCCGGCCCCGCCCGAACCTTCAGTTAATAACGATGTCCGGCGATGAGCCTCGGCTCGATCTATCGAGCTGAACAGGAAACATGGCAGTCTGTGCCGTCACCCGGTCAGCAGGTTCGGAAGGGCGACCATTTCGCATCCCGCATAACCCAGAAAAGATGAGAGCAGAAATGACGCTCCCCAACCAGATCCAGATCGCTCCTTCGGTGATTGGAGTCACGAAACTGGCGGCCACCACAAGAACCGTGACCAGGGCAAGGAGGGCACACTCCGTTGTCCATGGACGTCCGTCGATGACGGGTAAGCAGCCGCTTGCAGGACGTGTGTCAGTTGAGCTACCCGGGCGGGAACCGAAGAAACGCAGGGCGAGGATGGCGACTGCGGGGAGCACAATCAGTCCGGCGATGAGGTTCCAAACCGAAAACCCACTCGTAAGAAATGCGATAAGAAGGGCGGCAATGCCTGCCAAAGCCCGAGCGAAAGTACCCAGAGGTCCTACTCACGGGTACTGTTTGCCCGCCTGTTCCCCCAGGTCTTCCGACCGGCCCTGGGCATCAGACATCGTCGGCAGGCCTCTGGGGCGGCGAAATCGCCCGGATGAGATCGTCCAACGAAGGGGCACCTTCGACGCCGTCCGCCGTCCGGTAAAGCCTGCACGCAAGCCCATCTTGGCCAGAGTTTCCGCCGAAGACGTCAGCGCCATCGATTAGAAGGGTTGGGGAGCCCCGAAATCCGAGCAGATTTGCCTCGGCCACCGACTCGACCATTTGGGAGCGGAGGTCAACCGGCAAGCCAACCCGTTGAGCTGCGAGCTCAACCCTGGACTCCGCCAACTCCCTGCTCGGACATCCCTCTACGTAGAGCACCACGACCTTCATGGATTGAGGTTAAAGCCTCCACCCGACTAGAGGGTCAAGTGCTAAATTCGAAAGGTGCGGATTGGAGAGGTGTCGGCGGCGACCGGGGTGTCGATCAAAACCCTTCGGTATTGGGAGCAGGCCGCAGTGCTTCCGGCTCCGCCGCGGGTAGAGTCGGGGTACCGCGACTATCCTGACGGGGCGATCGACCAGGTGCGCTTTGTTCAATCGGCTCAGTCGGTGGGCCTGTCGCTTCGGGTGATCGGTGGAATCATTCGACTTCGATCAGACGGCGTGACGCCGTGCGAACACGTCGAAGGGCTGCTCAGGGACCGACTCGAAGAAATAGACCTTCGAATGGATGCGCTTCAAAGAGCCCGCCGTGAGGTGTCGGAACTGCTTGCACGGGCCCGGAATCTCGATCCCAAAGAGTGCGACGAGTCGTCCGTCTGCCATCTCATAGCAGCTAACCTGCCGATGAGTTCCCTTGCCGCAGGCGGCCCGGCGTAGGATTTATTCGTCACGCCCGGAGGCATGCCGCCCGTCGCTGGAACAAAGCGCCGTTGATCCCGGGAACTGAGTCACCGGTCGTCGCCATGCCGTAGTAGTCGGGTGCCCCGGGAAGCTGTCAAAACCCCAGCCGAACACGTTTGCGTAGAACTTCTCGGCGCGATCGGGATCGTCGACGGGCATTTCGAAGAGGGTGGGTCGCGAGGACATGACATCCTCCTGACGTAAATGGGAGCTAATACTTTATGCCCCGCCTGCCTTCACGGACTCAAAAGCGCCGTTATCTGGCCAGATTTGAAAACAGGAGGTCGACGAGGCCCCTACCGCGGGCCGGCCGTCGCCAGCGCCAGAAGCAAGGGGACCGCCAGGAACTGATTTTGGTCCCCAATGACCCTCGCCTACCTCGGCGATCCTCAATTAGGCTCAGGCTGATCCAGCCCGCCGGCAAACTCAAAACTGGCCCGAAGTATCAGCCAGACAATCTCAAGCTCCTCGTCGTTTCGGGGGCCGTACACCATGAGAGGGACTGCACTGTGACCTCCGCCCCGCGCCATGGGGTGAAGCTCGCCCCATCCCTTGTCGACGACCTCATTTGCTACCTCTGCCGGAAGTACGAGGTGGAGGCTTCCATCGTAAGAAGGGTGAAGGTGGGCGAACTCGGAACCGATCATGAACGCCCCGGGCCCCGCATTTGACGTGTCCTCCATGAAAAAAGCGCGAGCGCCGGGGACCGATACGCGGCTTGGGCCGATGCGGACACCGCTCAGGGAGCGGGCGCGTTCGAAAAGCTTCTCCTGAAGCTCGGCAGGAGCGTTGTCGCTCAGCTGCTGATGTGGCATCGAAGGTCCGGTCTGCGGCCTCGGCCCACTCCGTTCGGGCACTGAAGCGGCCTGATTCAAGGCCGAGCTCATCGGCCTGCGATCTGCTCGGGCCCTGATGTCCCCATGGCGGGCGGCTGCCATCTGGAGCTCCAGAGCTCCATCGTCTCGATCACAGGGCGCAGGTCGCGCCCCATGTCGGTGAGGGTGTACTCGACTCGGGGAGGGATCTCTCCAAATTGACGACGCGTGACGATGCCCAATGAAGAAAGCTCATCGAGACGCCGGGACAACATCCGAGGGCTCACGCCGGCGACCTCGTCCTGTAGCTCGGAGAAGCGACGGGACCCGTCCCGCAGGGCCCAAACGATCAGAGCCGTCCATTTCTTGCCGAGCAGCTCGAAACACGCTCGACCCGGACATTCGCTGCTCGACGCGCCTCGATCTCCCATGGCTTGAGATTAACGTCTCACTTCCGGATTGTCTTCTACTATACTTCGTATACTTAGGCGTGAAAGGATAGTGCGATGAGCGACGCGGGCGCATGGATCTTCCTGGTGGGAAGGGTGATCTTCGCCCTCAACTTCGTGGCCATCGCAGCGCCGGGTCACTTCAAGATGAGCAAGATGATGGAGGGTTTCGCGAAACAGATGCGATTTCCCACTCCTCAGATCGCGGGCTGGCCGTCGGGACTCTGGCTGGCCGCCTGCGGGTTGTCGATCGCTTTAGGTGTTTGGGGAGACGTGGGGTCCCTCATGATCGCCGTCTTCGTAGTGATCGCGGGCGGGTTCTTCCACCGGTTCTGGGAGGTCGAAGATGCCCAGAAACAGACTCAAAAACAGCTCTTCTGGAGGAACGTCACTTTCCTTGGGGCCGCGCTGATCTTGTTCGTCTTCTACGCGACCTCGGGCCACGATCTCGCTCTTACACTCACCGATCCGGTCTTCGATCTACGGCCTTAGGCGTTGCTAAGCGTCTCCACGAGCGACGCCTCCGTTATCCGGCCAGATTGGAAAGCAGGAGCGGTCAAATGACCCATTTTTGCGCCTGAGACCCTGCGCTGAAGTGCGCAACGCCGCGACCCGGTTCAGCGCAGCAGATCCCGGAGGTCGTCAACGGTGTCCGCATCGTCGGCGCTCTTGTCGGGTCGGTAGCGTTTGATGCGGGCAAAGCGGAGCGCAATGCCGCCCGGATAGCGAGTCGAACTCTGGACTCCGTCGAGTGCGACCTCGACCACCAGCTCCGGGCGCACGAACACCGTGATTCCTCGCCGGTCGCGCTCGAGCTCGAGGAAGGCCTTGGTCTGCCATCGAAGGAGGTCGTCGGTCAGCCCTTTGAAGCACTTACCCACCATCACGAACTGATCGGCGTTCGGGTCGCGGGCGCCGAGGTGGAGGTTGGAGAGCCACCCCTGGCGGCGCCCGTGGCCCCACTCAGCACCCAGGACCACCAGATCGAAGGTCGCTACCGGCTTCACCTTGCGCCAAGCCTTGCCTCGCCGGCCCGCCGCGTAGTGCGACGCCACGTCCTTTACCACAACGCCCTCGTGTCCGGCGGCCAGGGCCTCGTCCAGGACTGCCTGGGCGACCTCCGAATCGGAGGTGATCACCGCGGGAACCTTGAGGTGTGGGGCGATCGCCTCGAGCCGGGCCGAGCGCTCCTCCAGCGGCGTATCAAGCAGGTCGTCACCGTCGATGTGCAGGAGGTCGAAGAGGAAGGTCACCACGCCTTCGGGCGGGGCTCCAGCGTCGATCTGAGCGACCGTCTCCTGAAAAGCCGCCGGACCGCCCTCGTTCATCCACAGCGCCTCACCATCCAGGACCACCTGATCAACCGGAAGGCGGCGCACCACATCGACGATCCCCGGTAGAGCCGCAGTTATCTCGTTGAGGCCTCGCGTGTAGATGCGCACGTCGTCCTTCTGGCGGTGGATCTGAATACGGATTCCGTCGAGCTTCCACTCGACCGAGGCCCGGGCGAATCCGGCAAGCGCGTCCTCAACTCCGCCGGCCGTGGAGGCAAGCATCGGCATGACGGGCCGGAATATCTCGAAGCCAACTTCAAGCAGTCCTGCTTCCCCCATCGTCAGAGCGATTGCGGCAGTGCCGGGCAGATCGCCGGAAAGCATCCAGGCGCGGCGGACGGTAGAGGCCGGAACCGCTGCCGCTTGTGCGATCGCGTCCAGCATCAGGCCGGCAAGGGAGCCCTGCCGCAGCTCCCCGGTGAACATCCGCCTGATGAAGTCGGACTCCGGAGCGGTCGCCCGCCCGAACAGCTCCCCGAGGACCTCCCGCCGGGCCCCCACGGAGCCGCCGCCCGTGGCGGCCTGGATGACGGTGATGGCGTGGTCGATGTCACCGACGGTCAGGGACGCCTTGCTGGCCGCCGCACGCTCGACCCCGTAGGCCGTCGACCAGCCGACCCCGATCCGGCCCTGACGAGGCCCCCCGGAAAGAAATCCCACGGCAACCGCGATCTCGTCGGGATCGAGGGTGCGCAACAGTTCGGCCAGAAGGGCGATCTTGCGGGACCGGGAGCTTGTCGCGGAAATCTCCCTCGAGGCAGCGACGACGACGGCAAACAGCGTCATGGGTCAAGGGCTATCACAGATGAAGCAGTTCAAAGTAGCGGAATTGGAAAGGCGTACGAAGGATCGTAGGCGGGTGGGCCTAGGAGGCCGCTCGGCGCAGAACTTCTTCGATCCCCGTGAGCTTAGCGCCGAACGTCTTTTTGCCTCCTCAGGCAATAGAGGCTCCGGTGAATCGTAGGTTTCCAGAGCGCTAATCAAGCCTGCGCCTGCCGGCGGAAATCCGGGCATAGGCGCACCCAGAGGAAGGTCCTCCACCTCGAGCGTCCTTCCGTGCACCCGCTCAAAGGCGGCGATCACATCGCGCCACGAGATCGGGTCCGGTCCGCCGACCTGGTCGTCGAGGACACCGTCGGGCAGTCGAGGCCTGCCGGAGAGGTGTCCTCGGTCGCGTCCTGATAGGGCCACTCATACTCCGGCCGGGCGCCCCGACGAGGCGGAACGCCTCACTGCAGGTCCACACCGTCCTGCTTGCTGGGTGCGGAGATCTTCCAGCGCGGCGACGGACGGCGCGCTTAGCCGGGTGATCCTGCCGGCGCCTGCTAGGATCCCCCTCCCTTTTTGCCGGCTTCGTTTGCGAGCTTACGAATCCGCGCAAGCTCCGCACTGCGGAAGAATTGAGACAGCCAGACGGTTGCGCGATTCATTGCGGACAGGGGAAACGGCAGGGGCCGCATGACATACATCAGGAGAACGACCCTAATCTCGTCTGAGTGATTCCAGGCGTCGTGGGTGTGTCTGTCGTTGAAGACGAGCATGCGTCCCTCTTCCCAGTGCCTCACCTCGCCACCAACGCGTATGCCGCACTGCTCGCTTTCCTTTGGAACCCGCAACGCCAGATGACAGTTGAGGGTGCCGGAATAGGGGCCCCGGTGCGGCGCGATTTCCTTGCCCGGCTTGAGCACTGAGAGCATCGCGTACACGAGGCCGGGAATACCGTCGATCAACTCGGCCGTTTCGGGGTACGCCCGAGCGTTTTCTTCGATTCGGTGTCCCATCACCCTGAAAACGACTACCTTCCATTTGTCGTCCTGCGTAAGCAGTCGCTGCGTGGGAGCCAGGTCCTGATAGTTGGGAGCGCTGTCGAGGCTGTCCAGCTGCGCATCCAGTTCAGAGCGAATCTTGGACCAGTTGTCTTGCAGCGTGGAGGTCCACGGATACATCTCAGGTGGGAAGAACCGCGCCCTTCCATCCTTTGTGAGCTTGAACAACTGTTCGATGACCCGCAAGTACACAAAGAAGAGGGCTTGGAGCAGAAAGCCGACCAGGTAGACCGGAAGGAGAAGCAGCGAAACCAGGGATTTCCCGGCAACGGCTAGCGGCCGTGGCGTGCTCATGTTCGCCAGGTCTTCGGTGGAACGCTCCAGCCCAATCCGCACCTCTAGTCGCTGAGACTTCCTTGCACTATTCCAGGAGATGTCACCAGGCGCAATACTCGATCCGGATTTCGCGGCTTCCGCCCGGGACCTGCGCTTGCTGTGGTTTCAATGCGAAGACCGTCGGTCACGCCCACTCCATCGGCCGGAGCGGCTGATGTCACGCAGGACGAATATCCATCGCACCCCAGGCGTGCTTGCGTTCCTGCGCTTCGTGCCGGTAACGCGTAGTGGCGAACGCGGTCACGACCGGCCCTCGGATTCCCCCAGCCTCTGTTTGCCCTCGACGGCTCGGGCGGGCTTTCGAGACAGCCACTAAATTCGATGTAGCAACTGAAAACTTTAGAGAAGCTGGCACACGATAGGAGGGCAGACGATGCGCAGGATCACCCCACACCTTTGGTTCGACCATGAGGCGCGAGAGGCGGCCGAGTTCTACGTCGCCACCTTTCCGGACTCCAAGGTCACGAATGTGACCACGATCCCCGATACCCCCTCCGGGGACACCGACATCGTCTCGTTCGAGCTGTTCGGGCAGCCGTTCATGGCCATTAGCGCCGGGCCGCTGTTCAAGTTCACTCCTGCAGTGTCCTTCCTCGTCGCATGCAAGACCAAAGAGGAAACGAACGAGTACTGGAACGCGCTCTCGGAGGGCGGCACCGCCCTCATGCCGCTCGACTCCTACCCATTCAGCGAGCTCTTCGGCTGGACCGCGGATCGACACGGCCTCTCCTGGCAGATCATGTACACCGGCGACCACGAGATTGAGCAGCGCATCACCCCTACCCTCATGTTCGTCGGCGACGTATGCGGCAGGGCCGAGGAGGCGATCGACTTCTACACCAGCGTCTTCCCCGACTCCGAGGTAGGCCCGGCGGATCGCTACGGCGCAGGCGAAGAGCCCGAGCGCGAAGGCACCATCAGGCATGCCGCCTTCACTTTGGGGGGGATCCAGTTTGCCGCCATGGACAGCGCTCAAGCCCACGCCTTCAACTTCAACGAAGCCATCTCATTCATGGTGTACTGCCAAAACCAGGAGGAGATCGACCGCTACTGGAGCAGCCTCTCAGCCGTGCCGGAGGCCGAGCAGTGCGGGTGGCTCAAGGACAAGTTCGGACTCTCCTGGCAGGTGGTTCCCACCCGGATGGACGAGATGATGGGCGAGGGCACCGAGGAGCAGCTGGCTCGAGTGACCGAGGCGTTTCTGCCGATGAAGAAGTTCGATTTGGCGGAGCTCGAAAAGGCTTACCAGGGCTCGTAACCACGGAAATAAAGGGAGACCGTCATGACCAAGCTGAACACCTGAACTTCGCCGGCAAGACTGAAGAGGCATTCAACTTTTACAAGGCTGTCTTCGGCGGCGATTTCACCTCCATCTTGTGAGCTTCTCGGGCGAGATGCGGTGTTGAGAGAGCTCCCCGCCGCTCATGGTCGGTGCTGAAAGGGGTGCGGGATTTTGGGCTCTCGACTCCGCATTACCCGGCGGTCGGCTCCGGATCGATCCCCAGCGCCTCGGCTACCGGCATGGCGAAGCCGGGCAGCTGGCTGGAGGTCAGCTCCTGGTCGGGGTATTTGAGCGTGGGCGGCGGGTACACTCCTTCACTCAACGCGTAGATCTCCACCCGCTCCGCCTCGAGGTCGACGTACCAGTACTCGGGGACGCCGAAGCGCTGGTAGAGCTCCCGCTTGCGGACCAGCTCCAGGCGGCGGGTGGAGGGGGACGAGACCTCTACCACCAGATTGGGCGCCCCACGGATGAACTTCTTATCGATGCGCTCGGCATTGTCGGCTCGGACGAAGAGCACATCCGGCTCCACCACGTTGTCATCGGCAAAGAACACGTCCAGGGGCGCCGGGTAGACCTGGCCGCCGTGCTCCCGACGATAGACGAAAAGGTGGCCGGAGATGTTCATCACTGCGAGCTGATGCCTGGTGATCGGCGAGGCGGTCACGATCAGCTCCCCGTCGATGATCTCGCGGCGCAGGTGATCGTCGGGGAAAGTGGCCAGGTCGGCGTAGGTGTACCGCCGAGCGGCTGGGTCGGCCGTGATTGCCATCGTGCACCTCCTGATTGCATCCCACGATGCTAGGAGCTGACTATGACAAGTTTAGGCCGTTCAGAAGTTTCGATCCCGGTCCCGCGTCGATAGTTAGGAGTAGAGCAGGCGTGTCAAGAGGTCCAACTCCCTGCGGCGATTGCTGGGGGTTTGCGGATCGGGACCGGCCGGAATGAATTCAGGGATGATGGAGGGATGAGCAGCCCCATTACTCTCTTTGAGATTCGGGGGGCGGGCCCGCGAACGGTTCAGCCGGCCCGGGGCCGGGCCGCCGCAAAAATGCCGGCGACGTTCTCCGGCGCAAAGAACTCGGCCGGAGAGGTGACGCCGGAATTCACCCGGGCGAACTGATCCATCGCCTCCTGGTTGCCGTGAACCGCGCCTAACAGCTGCTGAAGCTCGGGCGGCGGGGGCTCGAGCGTAGCCAGCTGGCAGGTGAAGTCGTACATTGCCCCCACATGCTTGTCCCGGGTGGACTGGTACTCCCCCATCGCAGCGTCGAACGTGGCAGTCCCGGTGAACGCCTGGTCCAGGGCATGGACGCACAGCTCGGCATCCCGGAATGAATCGGTGATCCCCTGGGCGGTGATGAAGTCCTTGTTGTAGCCGGCATCGCCCACCAGAGCCCAGCCGGGGCCGAACGGTTTGCGGAAGTAGTTGGGCACCGCAGTTCCCACGATCTTCGACTCTCGCTTGGCATCACGGATGCGCTCCGCCCACTCCGGCGCCTGTTCGAACATCGCAAAGTAGTTGCCCTCCACGTCCTTGCGGTTAGCCTCGAACTCGGCGAACGGCCAGCCGCCGACGACCATCGTGAGGCCGTCGTTGGTGGGCGCGGCGCCCCACCCTCGACCGGCCCGGATGAAGATCTCAAACCCTTTGACCGGGAGATTGCTGAAATAGGCGTAGTAGCCGCAGAGGATCTCGGGCCGTTCGTTGTACTGCTCGGGGGCCACGCCTTTGGCCACCAGCGAGTGCCTTCCGTCGGCGCCGATCACGACGCCGGCGCTCTCGCTCAGCGCTTGGCCGTTCCGGGTGCGGCCGCGAATGCCGGTAACGACGCCATCATCGAAGGTCAGCTCCTCAACCACGAATCCCTCCCGGATCTCAGCCCCGGCCTCGGCCGCGGCGTCGACGAGAATCTTGTCCAGCACTATGCGCCGGGGAGCGTAGGCCACGGGTGAGTCGGGCGTCCCGGGGGATCCCGAGATCGTGAACGGCCCGAAATCAAACGAGTAAAAATCCATCGGCGGGCAGCCGGTGGCGGCGAGCTGGTCCAGCAGGCCCCACTTCTTGAGGGCTGCCACGCCGGGAGGTTGGACGACGTGGGTGGAGATGGTGTCGCTGGGGAAGGTTGCCCGATCGACCACCAGAACCTTGTAACCCTTACGGGCGAGAAGCATCGCGGTGGGCGAGCCTGCGCAACGGGCGCCCACAACTATCGCGTCGTACCTGTTGCTTTCAGCTGGATTCATTCGGCTCCTTTTCGTAGCGCTCTTTGGGAGTGTACGGCTGGGTCAGGAGGCCGCGGCCGCCAAATCAATCTTGTTCGCGTTTGTTAAGGACTTCGCTGCCGTCTTGACGGCGACATCCCTTGGAAGCTTTAGGCCTCCTGAGGCGCTCATCTCGAATGTGGCGCCATGCGTGAGATACACCCACGATGAACCTGGGACTCTTTCACCGGAGGAGGGTCGACGTTAGGTGAAGGCTGGCCGGGAAGGGGATGTTCTGCCAGGATTGGGCCAGACGATAACGAGTGAGGAGGCGGATGAGTCCCGGCAGGAGCATCTACCAGCTGAAGATCACTCTGCGGGACATCAAACCGCCGGTATGGCGTCGTGTTCAGGTGCTCGGCAGCAGTTCGCTGGCTGAGCTGCACACGGTCATTCAAGCGGCCTTTGGCTGGTGGGACTATCACCTTCATGAATTCGAGATCGGGGGTATGCGCTACGGCATCGACGATGGTGAAGGGTGGGAGCCACCGGACGACGAGCGCCGGGCGAAGCTCGGCAAGGTTGTTCCACCTGATGCCACCTTTACCTACTTATACGACTTTGGCGATGACTGGGAGCACTCGATCAAGGTTGAGAAGGTGGTTCCCGCAGAGCCCAATATGACTTATCCGATCTGCCTGGGAGGAAAGCGTGCCAGACCTCCGGAGGATTGTGGAGGCCCGGGGGGCTACGCAGAATTTCTTGAAGCCATCAGCGATCCGAAGCACCGGGAGCATGCCTCGATGCTCGAGTGGGTGGGAGGCTCGTTCGATCCGGAGCAGTTTGACCCCGGCGACTTTGAACACAATCTGAAGATGGGACCAGTCCTGGAGTGACGGCAGTCTGCCCCGCTCAATCAGGCTTCGGCGGGGGAGGCGGGGAACCCGAGGTTGCTTGTCCCGCCGGTTCGATGGCCAGGGCTTCGGTTGCTGCCACTTTCAGACCGGGCAAGCCGGCAGGCTCCAGCGTGTCACCTACGAACTTCAACGCGGGCCGCTGGTAACGGCCTTCCGACAGGACGTACACCTCCACCCGGTCCACCTCAGGTCCACATACCAGTATTCGGGCACGCCGAAGCGTTCGTAGAGCTCCCGCTTGCGCACCAGCTCCAGGCGACGGGTGGAAAGGGACGAAATCTCTATCACCAGATCTGGAGCGCCCTCCAGATATTTGGGACCGACACGATCGAGGTGGTCCGATCGCACAAACAAGAGATCGGGCTCCACCACGTTTTCCACTGCGAAAAAGACATCGTAAGGCGCGTGAAAAGCCATTCCTCCAGAAGTCAAGGAGTAGTTGAACAAACTAGCTGCCAGAGCTATCGACGCCACCTGATGCCTGGTTACGGGAGCCGGGTTCACGACCAGATCCCCATCGATGATCTCGCGGCGTAGGTTGTCGTCCGGGAACGTTGCGAGGTCCGGGTAGGTGAACCGCTGCCCGGCCTCAGCCGATAGTGCCATTTGGAACCTCCTCGTCTCATGTTGGCGAGACCAGTGACCCGGGGTGACAACAAGTCTAACTTTTGGGGGTCAAACCACCGGTACGGCTGTGCCCGAGGGACAGTCGGGTAAGTTAAGCACTCGATCGTAATCGGATCTTTTTTCGGCGTAGCCCGCTAGCAAGATTGACCGCCGGAGGATGGAGAATCAGTTGGATAACTCGCAGCTCACCTGGATCACGAACTTCATCTGGGGCATCGCCGACGACGTCCTGCGCGACCTCTACGTCCGCGGCAAGTACCGCGACGTCATCTTGCCGATGATCGTGATCCGGCGGCTCGATGGTCTCCTGGAGCCAACGAAAAGTGCCGTCCTGGAGACGAGGTCCACTCTGGATGCGATCGAGGTGACGGAGCAGGACCTGCCTCTCCGCCAAGCCTCGGGACAGGCGTTCTACAACACCTCGGCGTTCACGCTGAGGGACCTTCGCAGCCGGGCAAGCCAGCAGCAGCTCAGAATCGATTTCGTGACCTACCTGGACGGCTTCTCCCCCAACGTGCAGGAGATCTTGGAGAACTTCGAGTTCCGCAACCAGATTCCCCGGCTCTCCAAGGCCGACGCTCTCGGCACGTTGATCGAAAAGTTCATGAGCCCGGACGTCAACCTCAGCCCGGACCCGGTTCTCAACGCCGACGGGTCGGTCCGCCGTCCCGGCCTGGACAACCACGGGATGGGCACGATCTTCGAGGAGATGCTCCGCCGGTTCAACGAGGAGAACAACGAGGAGGCCGGGGAGCACTGGACCCCCCGGGATGCGGTGAAGCTGATGGCCAACTTGGTGGTGCTGCCGATTGCCGACCAGATCTCGTCAGGGACCTACTTGATCTACGACGGCGCGTGCGGGACCGGAGGCATGCTCACCGTGGCCGAGGAAACCTTGTTGGAGATCGCCCGGGCGCACGGCAAGCAGGTCACGGCGCATCTCTACGGGCAGGAGATCAACGCCGAAACCTACGCCATCTGCAAGGCGGACCTCCTCCTGAAAGGCGAGGGCGAGGAGGCGGACAACATCGTCGGGGGGCCGGAGCACTCGACCCTGGCCGCCGACGCCTTCCCCTCGATGGAGTTCGACTTCATGCTCTCGAATCCGCCCTACGGCAAGAGCTGGAAGGGTGATCTGGAGCGGCTCGGCGGCAAGGGGGGCATCAAGGATGCCCGCTTTGTGATCGAGCACGGCGGCGACCCCGAGTACTCGCTCGTCACCCGCTCCAGTGACGGCCAGATGCTGTTCCTGGCGAACATGGTGAGCAAGATGAAGTTCGGGGACGATGCGCCGCTGGGCAGCCGCATCGCCGAGGTCCACAACGGCTCCTCTCTGTTCACCGGCGATGCCGGCCAGGGCGAGAGCAACATCCGGCGCTGGATCATCGAGAACGATTGGCTGGAGGCGATTGTCGCCCTGCCGCTCAACATGTTCTACAACACGGGCATCGCCACCTACATCTGGGTGATCAGCAACCGGAAGCCCGAGCACCGGCGCGGCAAAGTGCAGCTAATCGATGCCACGAAATGGTTCAG
The DNA here is from genome assembly GCA_040905645.1 of Actinomycetota bacterium. Classification (GTDB taxonomy): domain Bacteria; phylum Actinomycetota; class CADDZG01; order JAHWKV01; family JAHWKV01; genus JBBDRH01. The sequence goes on along the minus strand of JBBDRH010000376.1, from coordinate 3,582 downwards.
GCCCTTGCGCAAGAACCTCGGAAAGAAGAACTGCGAGCTGGGGCCCGACGACATCGCCCGCATATGCGACACGTTCCTCGCCTTCGAGGCTTCCGAGCAGTCCAAGATCTTTCCGAATGAGGCGTTCGGCTACTGGAAGGTGACGGTCGAGCGCCCCCTTCGGCTGGTGGGGATCGACGCCGAACGCGCCTACTCGACGAAGGAGATCAAGGCCCTCAGGGAAACGGCCGCACGCAGCGACGATGCTCCACCGGTGATCCGCAAGATCCACAAGAAGGGAGTCCAAGCCGATCCGTTGCGAGGGCTGTTCGATACATCGATCGGCGGCAGGCCCGCGGTAGTCGAGTACGAGCCGGACCCGGAGCTGCGGGACACGGAGCAGATCCCGCTTCTGGAGGAAGGCGGTATCGAGGCGTTCCTACGCCGGGAGGTCCTACCCTACGCCGCGGACGCCTGGTACCTGCCCGATAGCGTCAGGATCGGCTACGAGATCAGCTTCACCCGGCACTTCTACAAGCCCAAGCCGCTGCGCAGCCTCGAGGAGATCAGGGCCGACATCCTGGCGCTCGAGAAAGAAACGGAGGGGCTGCTGGAAGAGATCATCGGCACCAATTAGCTATGGCGTGCGTTTACTATGGGGCCAAATGGCACGCATACTAAACGTCACGTTTATCATGGATCCCAGGATCGACGCATGATAAACGGACAACCACAAACAGCTTCTGTTTTGCACCCGGGCCGCGCCGGGCGCTACGTCACGCAGCCTACCGGCTATCGCGCTTTCATCCCAGCCGAGCTGCCACCGAATCCCCCCGTCCGAGTTGCAGGTGAGCTTCAGCGGCTGTTATCCAACGCCGACCGCGCACTCGGGCGGCTGGACGGATCGGTTCACACCCTGCCCAACGCAGACCTCTTCGTTTACATGTACGTGCGCAAGGAAGCCGTTCTCTCGAGCCAGATTGAAGGAACCCAGAGCTCCCTCGAGGATCTGCTGGCCGCCGAAGCCAACATGCTGGGACGGCATCTCCCGGGGGACGTGGCGGAGGTGTCCAACTACGTGGAGGCGATGAACGATGGCCTGGGCCGACTCGACGAGCTGCCGGTCTCAGTGAGGCTGATCCGCGAAATCCACGAAAGGCTCATGCGGGGCGTCCGAGGCTCTAGGCTCACTCCAGGCGAGTTGCGCCGCTCCCAGAACTGGATCGGTCCAGCGGGAGCCACACTGGCCGACGCGACCTTCGTCCCCCCTCCTCCGAGCGAGCTGCCGAGCGCTCTCGGTTCTTTGGAGAGATTTCTCCATGCCGAGGACGACCTCCCCCTGCTGGTGAAGATCGGCCTGGCCCACACGCAGTTTGAAACGATCCACCCATTCCTCGACGGAAACGGCCGGGTAGGGCGCCTGCTAATCACGTTTCTGCTCTGCGAGCGAGGGGCGCTCAGCAAGCCGGTGCTCTACCTGTCGCACTACTTCAAACGCCACCGCCAGGAGTATTACGATCGGCTGCAATCGGTACGTGACGATGGTGACTTCGAGGGCTGGCTGGCTTTCTTCCTCCGAGGAATCACCGAGGTCAGCCTCGAGGCGTCGGAGACCGCAAGACGCATCCTGGAGCTACGCGAGCGAGATCGCCAGCAAATTACGGAGAGGCTGGGGAGGGCCGCGGCCAATGGTCATCGGGTGCTGGAGCGGCTCTACGTGCAACCGATAGTGAGCGTCCCAGAGGTGCGAGAGCTGCTAGGTACGACCTACGCCGGAGCCAACCAAATCGTCCAACGGATGGAAGATCAGCAAATCCTGCACGAGATCACAGGGCAAGCGCGGAACCGGCGCTTCCGCTACGACAGCTACGTCCGCCTGTTTGATGATGAAATGAACCAATGATCGCCAATTTGAAGCCCTACCCGAAGATGAAGGACTCGGGCGTCCCATGGCTGGGGGCGGTGCCCGAGCATTGGGAAGTCGAATTCGCCAGATGGTTGTTCCACAGGATGGATCGACCACCCAAAGACGCCGACGAGGTTGTCACATGCTTCCGTGATGGCGTCGTGACGCTTCGAAGGAACCGCCGAGTCACTGGGTTCACTGAATCCCTGAAGGAAATCGGTTATCAGGGTATCCGCCGAGGCGACCTTGTGATACACGCCATGGATGCGTTTGCTGGAGCCATAGGCGTTTCGGATTCAGACGGAAAGGGCAGTCCCGTGTATTCGGTTTGCCAACCTCGTCCGCGTGCCAGTGCGAATTACTTTGCCCTTCTTCTTCGCGAAATGGCAAGAAGCGGATGGATTGAGGCTCAAGCGAAGGGGATCCGGGAACGGTCTACCGACTTTCGCTTTGCCGACTTCGCTGCGCAACCTGTGCCGGTACCTACTATCGAGGAGCAGGAATCTATCGTTCGGTTCCTCGACTACGCGGACCGCCAGATCGGCCGTGACATCCGGGCAAAGCAGAAGCTCATAAAGCTTCTGGAGGAGCAGAAGCAGGCCATCATCCACCAATCCGTCAGCCTTGGCATCGATCCCAACGTCCGTCTCAAACCGTCGGGTGTCGAATGGTTGGGCGACATCCCCGAGCATTGGGAAGTGAAGAGGCTGAAATGGGCGACGCGACTACAGCGCGGCTACGACCTTCCTGCAGACAGACGGATCCCCGGCCCTTATCCCGTTGTTTCGTCCGGCGGTCTTATTGGTTCCCACGTGGAAGCGCGGGCCAAAGCGCCTGGTGTAGCAATTGGCCGATATGGCTCCACCGAGGCAGTCTTCTTCCTTGAGCGGGATTATTGGCCTCACAACACTTCGCTTTTCGTTACCGATTTCCAGGGAAACTATGCCCGTTGGGCATATTACATGCTGAGGACGATCTCAAAGGCAGATCACTCAGGAAAATCGGCCGTCCCGGGTGTAGACCGCAAGGACCTCTTTGATATACGGATCCCTGTCCCCTCCCCCGCCGAACAAACTCAAATCGCGAGACACGCCGACGAGATGTGCGAACAGGTTGACGGCGCTATCTCCGCAGCGCGAAACGAAATTGTTCTGCTCCGCGAACTTGGCGTTCGCCTAATATCAGAAGTCACCACCGGACACCTGGATGTTCGTGAGGCGGTAGTGAACTATCCAAAAGCGAACTACGGCGATCCACTAACGAACGAAGTTACGGACGCCGGGCAAGGGCTTGTCGTTAGTCGTCGTAGTGACTCCGGCGCCATCCTGGGTCCGTCGGAAGCATGACGACCGATACCAGCGAGCGCGGCCTTGAAAGCATCATCTGTACCGCGCTAACGGGTTCTGCCTGCGATCAGGACATGATTGCCTCTGAAACGAAGCCCCAGAGCGGGTGGCTCTGCGGCTCCCCACACGATTACGACCGCGAATACTGCGCCGACGTTGCTCAGCTGTCTGCGTTCCTCCATGCCACCCAGCTCGAAGTCGCCGACTCGATAATCCTCGGCGACCGAAGCAGTCCCTCGCGCCGCAAGTTCCTCTCCCGGCTCCAGGGCGAGATCACTAAACGCGGGACCATCGATGTTCTCCGCAAGGGCATGGAGCACGGCCCCCACCACATCGACCTCTTCTACGGTT
>JBBDRH010000375.1:0-3306 GCA_040905645.1 Actinomycetota bacterium | reverse complement strand
GCCCCAACTCGGCCGCCCGCGCCCGAAGTGCTTACCGACGACGACCTGCACCTGTTCAACGAGGGCACCCACACCGGGCTCCAGGTCAAGCTGGGAGCACACGCCACCCCCGAAGGCACTAGATTCGCGGTGTGGGCCCCGAACGCCTCCCGGCTGTCGGTGATCGGTGATTTCAACGGCTGGGATTACGACGCCGATCCCCTGACGCCTCGGGCCAACAGCGGAATCTGGGAGGGCGTCGTCCCGGGTGCGTCCCGTGGCTCGAGGTACAAGTTCCACATCGAAGCCGAGCGCGGCCGATTTCAGGTGGACAAGAGCGATCCCTACGCCCTGTACTGCGAGCAGGCGCCGGCGACTGCCTCGATCGTGTGGGACCTCGAGTACGAGTGGGGCGACGCCGAGTGGATGAGCAGGCGCCCGGAAGCCAACGCGCTGGACGCCCCGATGTCGATCTACGAGGTGCACCTCGGCTCCTGGAGGCGGGTGCCTGAGGAGGACGAGCGGTTCCTCACCTACCGGGAGCTGGCTCCCCAACTGGCCGACTACGTAAAGCAGATGGGCTTCACGCACGTGGAGTTCATGCCGCTCATGGAGCACCCGTTGTACGCTTCCTGGGGGTATCAGGTCACCGGCTACTTTGCGCCGACCAGCAGGTACGGCACTCCCCAGGACCTCATGTACCTCGTCGATCACCTCCATCGACAAGGCATCGGCGTGATCCTGGACTGGGTTCCATCGCACTTCCCAACCGACGAGCACGGGCTCGGCTACTTCGACGGCACTCACCTTTACGAGCACGAGGACCCTCGCCAGGGGTTCCACCCCGACTGGACCAGCTACATTTTCAACTTTGGGCGAAACGAGGTGCGCAGCTTCCTGCTCTCCAGCGCGCTTCACTGGCTCACCAACTTCCACGCCGACGGCCTGAGGGTCGATGCGGTGGCGTCGATGCTCTATCTCGACTACTCAAGGAAGCCCGGGGAGTGGATCCCGAACCGGCACGGAGGCAGGGAGAACCTCGAAGCCACGTCCTTCCTCAGACGGCTGAACGAGGACGTCTACGGCCGCCATCCCGACGTGCAGACGATTGCCGAGGAGTCGACCGACTGGCCGATGGCTTCGCGCCCTACCCATGTCGGGGGCCTGGGGTTCGGCCTGAAGTGGGACATGGGCTGGATGCACGACACCCTGGCGTACATGAGGCTCGATTCGGCTCATCGCAAGTATCACCACAACGAGCTGACCTTCCGGATGCTCTACGCATTCACGGAGAACTTCGTGCTCCCGCTGTCCCACGACGAGGTGGTCCACGGGAAAGCATCGTTGATAGCAAAGATGCCCGGCGACGAGTGGCAGAGGTTCGCGAACCTCCGGCTGCTCTTCGGCTACATGTACGGCCAGCCGGGCAAGAAGCTCCTCTTCATGGGGGCCGAGTTCGGGCAGGACTCCGAGTGGCAGCACGACAGCTCGCTGGACTGGCACCTGCTGCAGTACCCGGTGCATGGGGGAGTGTCGCAGTGGGTGAGCGATCTCAACCGCCTCTACGCCCGGGAGCCCTCCCTCCATGAGCTCGACTGCGACCCGGCCGGCTTCGAGTGGGTGGCCGCGGACGACAAGGAATCGAGCGTGATCAGCTTCTTGCGGAGCGGCAAGTCGGCCGGCGACACCTTCGTGGTGGTGTACAACTTCACCCCCACGCCCCGCTCCAACTACCGGGTGGGGGTGCCCGAGGGGGGGACCTGGCTGGAGATGGCCAACAGCGACGCCTCGATCTACGGGGGAAGCGGCCTCGGAAACCTGGGGGCGGTGAAGGCCGATCCGATAGCCTCCCACGGCCGGCCATGGTCCCTCAGCCTCACACTTCCCCCGCTCGCGTGCCTGTTTCTGAAGAGCACCACCAAGGACTAATTTTGCGCCTCTGGCCCGGCAGACCTTACCCGCTCGGCGCGACGTGGGACGGGCACGGGGTCAACTTTGCGCTCTTTTCGGCACACGCCACCGGCGTGGAGCTCTGTTTGTTCGACGAGCACGACGATGGGAAAGAGTCTTTCCGGGTCCAGGTGGAGGAGCGGACTGACCACATCTGGCATGTGTACCTTCCCGATGTCCGGCCTGGCCAGCTCTACGGATACCGGGTTGACGGGCCTTACGACCCCACTCTCGGCCACAGGTTCAACCCGGCGAAGCTGCTGATCGACCCCTACGCCCACGCGATATCGGGCCCTGTGACATGGGGTGACGAGCTGTTCGGCTACAAGCGGGTGAGCGGTAAGGGCACGAGGGTGCCCGACGATCGGGACAGCGCGGGGCTCGCACCCAAGTCGGTGGTGGTGGACCACGCCTTCACCTGGGGGGATGACCGGCTGCCCAGGACCCCGTGGAACCGGAGCGTGATCTACGAGTGCCACGTGCGCGGCATGTCGATCATCCACCCCGACGTCCCGCCCGAGATCAGGGGGACCTACCTGGGGATGGCATCGGATCCGGTGATCGATCACCTGAAATCGCTGGGCGTGACCGCGGTGGAGCTCCTGCCGGTGCACCAGTCGCTCGACGAGCACCATCTGGTCACCAGAGGGCTTTCGAACTTCTGGGGATACAGCTCGATCGCCTACTTTGCGCCCAACATCAAGTACTCGACCGGAGCGGGCGCCACCTCCGTCTACGAGTTCAAGACGATGGTCAGGGCCCTGCACCGGGCCGGAATCGAGGTGATCCTCGACGTGGTCTACAACCACACCGGCGAAGGCAACGAGCTCGGGCCGACACTGTGCCATCGCGGCATCGACAACAGCAGCTACTACCACCTGGTGCCGGACAACCCCCGCAACTACCTTGACTTCACCGGGACCGGCAACAGCTTCAGCGTTCACGAGCCCAGGGCGCTGCAGATGGTGACCGACAGCATGCGGTACTGGGCGGTGAATATGCACGTGGACGGGTTCCGGTTCGATCTGGCGACCGTCCTCGGGCGGGACCGCTACTCGTTCAACCCCCTGGCCCCCTTCCTCAAGGCCGTTCAGCAGGACCCCGTCCTCTCCGAGCTGAAGCTGATCGCCGAGCCCTGGGATCTTGGGATGGGCGGTTATCAGGTGGGCAACTTTCCCGTCGGCTGGGCCGAGTGGAACGATCGCTACCGCGACTGCCTCAGGCGCTTCTGGCGGGGCGATCCCGGCCAGGTTCCCGAGCTGGCGTCGAGGCTGGCAGCCTCCTCGGACATTTATGAGCCCGGCGCCAGGGAGACCTACGCCACGGTCAACTACGTCACTTCGCACGACGGGTTCACCCTGCACGACCTCGTCAGCT
>JBBDRH010000374.1:0-3337 GCA_040905645.1 Actinomycetota bacterium | reverse complement strand
CCCGCCGTGCAGGCGAGGACGTCATCGATCTCGGCATGGGCAACCCCGACCTCCCGACGCCGGATGTGATCGTCGACAAGCTCATCGAAGCGGCCGGCAACCCTCGCAACCATCGTTACTCGATATCTCGCGGCCTGCCCAAGCTGCGTCTAGCCATCTGCGACTGGTACGAGCGTGCCTACAATGTCGCGATCGATCCGGAGACCGAGGCGCTGGCAACGATCGGCGCCAAAGAAGGTCTGAGCCACCTGATGTGGATCCTGCTCGGGCCCGGGGATACCTGCCTGGTGCCGGAGCCGACCTACCCGATACACACCTACGCCCCCGTTCTTGCAGGAGCCAACGTGCAGAGGGTCCCGCTGTCGCTCGACGCCGATTTTTTCAAGAACCTGGAGGAAGCGTACGAGAACACCTCGCCGGCGCCCAGAGTGGTAATCGTCTCCTTCCCGCACAACCCCACCACCGCCACCGTGGAGCTGGAATTCTTCGAGAGGCTCGTAGCGTTCGCCAAGCGCCGGGACGTCATCATCGTCCACGACATGGCCTACGCCGATCTGGTCTTCGACGCCGAGCGTGCTCCCTCGCTGCTGCAGGTGCCGGGGGCCAAGGAGGTGGGGGTGGAATTCTTCTCCTTGTCCAAGTCGTACTCCATGGCCGGCTGGCGGCTCGCCTTCATGTGCGGAAACCGGGAGATCGTGGCGGCACTGGGAAGCCTGAAGTCCTATCTGGACTACGGGGTGTTCCAGCCGATCCAGATCGCCGGCATCATCGCCCTGAACGAGGCGACGGAGGCTCCCAAACAGATCCGGGAGATCTACCGGGCCAGGCGCGATGCCCTGGTCTCCGGCCTGGCGAGGGTTGGTTGGGAGATCCCCACCCCGCCCGCGACGATGTTTGCCTGGGCGCCGGTACCGGAGGCGTTCCTAAAGATGGGCTCGCTCGAGTTCTCCAAGCTGCTGATCCGGGAGGCCAAGGTCGCGGTGTCGCCGGGAGTGGGCTTCGGCAGGGCAGGCGATGGGCATGTCCGGTTTGCGCTGGTGGAGAACGAGCATCGCATCCGTCAGGCGGTGCGGGGCATCAAGAAGGTTCTCGATGCACCCGAGCTGGCAGGTCCGCATTAGCGCTGCGTTGGATTCGCAATTGATGTTCTTGTAGATTTGCTCCTGAGGCGGGCTCCCCAATTACTACAACTCCCGGATTCTGATGACCAACAAAAACTGGCTTTACCGTTTTCTTCAGCTGACGCTGGATCCCTACCTGAGGTTCATGTATCGATTCCAGGTCGAGGGCGCCGAGAACTTCCCCAAGGAGGGGGGTGTGATCGTCGTGGGCAACCACGTCTCGTTCATGGACTCCTTCTGGATTCCGATGTGCACTCCTCGGCGGGTGGTGTTCCTGGCCAAATCGGAGTACTTCGAGTCCTGGAAGACCGCCTGGTTCTTCAACTCACTCGGAATGATCCCGCTGAAGAGAGGGGTGCGGCACAAGGCTGATGCGGCTTTGCAGGCCGGCGTGGAGTGTCTCGAGGCCGGAGGCGTGCTGGGGCTGTATCCGGAGGGCACCCGCTCGCCCGACGGGCGCCTTTACCGGGGCAGGACCGGGGTGGCAAGGCTTGCTCTTGCTTCCGGATGTCCTGTGGTGCCGATCGGGTTGAGCGGCAGCATCGATGTCATGCCCAAGGAGGCCCGGCTTCCCAGGCCGCGGGGCCGTGTAACCGCCCGGCTCGGGGCTCCCATGACCTTCGAGAAGTACGCAGGCGAAGAAGCCAATCGACTGAATGTCAGGGCGATCACCGACGAGATCATGTTCGAGATCATGAATCTCTCCGGGCAGAGCTACGTCGATCAGTACTCGCCCATGACCGCCCAAAAAATCGCCTCAAAGAAGGAAGTCAAAGAACCCCCTATGGACGAGAAGACCGCCATTTAGTCTCAGTCTACGGACGGTTTCGACTCCAACGGGATTGATTGGGATTGGCTGACCTCTGGTTTGGCGGCCCAGACCTCCTTCCCGAGGGTGCTGGGGTCCTACCCGAAGCGGAATGCGCCAGGGCTCTCACCCGGTAGCTATGTTCAGGCGGCGTCCGCCCCTGTTCCGGGGCGGTAGCTATTCCTTATGTTGCGGCTGCTGGCTCACGTGTGGGTGCCGCGGCCCTCTCCTACAATGGGGGCTCATTTGAGCCTGGGCCGTATTAGAAACACAAGCCTGAAAACCAATGAGTTTGGAGCTTGGAGATTATGAGGCAGCGTAAAACGGTTGTGCTTGTTACTTCAAGTCTATGCTTGGTCGCCGCAGCTCTTCTCTGGCTTACCTCGTCTGATGTAAAGGCAGGCATTGTGCCATTGGCGATCGGCCTTCTTAGCTTATTTAGCTTGTTGCATCGAGGATCATTGCCACCCCCAACGGGATCCATTCGATCCGAACCAATCTCTTCATCCTTGTTGGTGTCCGCTTGGCTTGGAGGATTGATCGCCCTATCGCTTGCAGTTGCCAGCATCTGGTGGGCCAGCCGTGGGACTGGGCTGGCTGTCCCCCTCCGTCTTTTTGTGGGGCTATGTTTCGCGTTCGTTGCCTACGGGGGTCTCGGCGGCTGGTGGATGGGGCGCCGCAAGATGAAGCGGACACAACGCTAAGTCAGACAACAGGAGTTCCGCTTTACAACGCTGGAAGATCAGGCGCTGGCGAAATACGATCCCCAGCGTGACCGCGACCACCATTCCCAGCGCCGGCGAGAATCAAGTCCATCACGGATGCCTTCGGGCGCAACACGGCGCTCTTGGCGTGCAGGTCGAGCGGACCGGCAGCGCGACAACCATCTACGTCAGGGAGCCCGGCGGCACGCTGATCGATGAGAAATTCTCGACCGGAGAATCGTTCTACTACTACTTCGACGGGCTGGGATCGGTGATTGGGCTTGTTGATGCCGGCGGCAACCAGCGGGCGAAGTACACCTACGATCCCTTCGGCGCTCACGCCACTGCTACGGCAGTCAACGGAGCGCTTCCTTCGAACCCATGGCGATGGGTGGGCGGGTATCTGGACGCAACTACCGGCCTCTACCATTTCGGGGAGCGCTACTACGACCCGGCAGTCGGCCGCTTCCTTCAGACCGATCCGATCATGGGCGGGAGTTGCAATGCCTATGTCTATGCGTGCGGGGACCCGATAAACGGGACAGACTTGATGGGAACATTTTCGTGCAGCCGCAACACGATATGCCGCACCGCCCGGAACCTGCTATTGAACATATTCGGTGGCGGCGAACAGGGTGACGAAGGCCCCATTCATTGCTTTGAAATAGAGACCAGGTGGATAGACGGAAACCTCTTTATCGTCT
>JBBDRH010000373.1:0-3356 GCA_040905645.1 Actinomycetota bacterium | reverse complement strand
GTCCGCGCCGCGCTTGGCGCCGGCGCGGGTTTTGACGCGGCGGTACTTCTGGGACAGCTTTTGTGGCAACAGGGACGGGCCGAGGAAGCCGAGCGCCACCTCGAGTCGCTGAGGCCGACGGCTGACTCCGACGAAAAAATGGTCCTCCTCGCAAGCGTGAGGATCGAGGTCGTCGATTTGGGGCTGAACGATTTCGAAGCCGCTCTGATGGTGGCCGAGGAGGCCGAAGCTTCGATTGACGACGTCACCTTGCGGGATCAGATCACCGCTGAGCGAGCACGCGTCCTCGGCCGTCATGGGCGGAATAGAGATGCCGTCGATATCGTCGACCCCCTCATTGACCGGGCCCAGGGCCGGACGCTCATCGCCGCATGTTTTGCCGCGGCGACCTCAATGTCGGTGACCGGACAATTCCAACGGGCGGTGGAGGCTACGGAGATCGGTTACGCAGCCCACCGTGTTTTGACCGGCCCGCCGGAGGGATACGCGCCGGCGATACATCTTGCCTTGCGTTGCCTGGCGTACCTGTTAACCGGCTACCTGTCTGAGGGGGAAGAGCTGGCGAGAGCTCAGTATGCCCAGGCATTGTCCGACCACTCACCTCTAACGACCGGGTTCTTTTCCCTGTTCCTCGGCCTACACGCCGGATTGCAGGGTCGATGCCAAACGACGGCGAGGTGGGGCAGCGAGGGGTTGGCGACCTTCCAAAAAATCGAAATTCCGTTCATGCAACGCAACGCCCTCGCTTCGCTCGCTCTGGGCAAAGCGATCCAAGGATCGGTCGACGAGGCTCGGCGAGCTCTGGAGAGGCTGGACTCGCTGAGGGTCGCGCCCTCGGACCTCGGGGGGCCGTTGGTCCTTCAGGCCCGCGCCTGGACGGAGGTGGCGGCGGGAGACACTCTCCGGGCTATCGAGCTGCTGGACGAGGCAGTCGAGCTGGCCCGCTGGAGCGGAGCCAAAGCCTACGAATCGTGGGCGCTTCACGATCTTGCTCGGCTGGGGAGGGCGGCCGAAGTTGTACAACCTCTTCAGGAGCTGAGCAGAGTGGTGGAAGGTCCCTTCAACCCGGCGCGAGCCTTTCACGCAGCTGCGTTGGTGAGCGGGGATGCAGCCGGATTGGAGGACGCCTCCAAGGCATTCGAGGAAATTGGCGCTCTTCTTGTGGCCGCCGAGGCGGCCGCTGATGCCGCGGTTGTCTGGCGACAGAACGGAGACGTGCGGAGGGCCGCCGCGGCTGAGTTGCGATCCGGTGCTCTTGCAGCACTGTGCGAGGGGGCGACCTCGCCGGCTCTCGCCGCGGCCGCTCCGGTGCGAGCTGTGCTGACGCCCAGGGAGCTGGAGATAGCCCGGCTGGCGGCTTCGGGCATGTCCGACAAGGAGATCGCCAAACAGCTGTTTCTCTCTCATCGCACCGTCGAAAACAGGCTCCACTCGGTCTACTCCAAGCTGGGCGTGCAGAGTAGGGCCGAGCTCGAGGGAGTACTCCAGGGCCCGTAAAAGGAGTGCCGGCCACTCTTCTCGTGCCCTCGCCGGGCTGAGATCCTCTTCTCAGGAATTAAGCCAAGGAGGCCTGAGATGGGTGCAGAAGAGAACCGGAAGACCGTTCAGCTTGTTTATGAGGCATTCAACCGGGGTGAAATAAATCTGGTTTTCGACTCGCTCGCAGACGACGTTGTCTGGACCAACCACTCCTGGGAGAGCTCACCACTCCGAGGGGTGTTCTCCGGAAAGACCGGGGTGGAGCAGTTCTTTTCGAACCTCGATCAGATCGAGCTGGAGCGATTCGACGTCAAGGACATCATCGCGGTTGAAGACACTGTGATCGTGCTCATCGACTACAAGGCGAACGTAAAGCGAACCGGCAAGAGCGTCGAGAGCACTCTGGTCCACCTGATGACGTTGAGGGACGGCAAGCTAGCCACCTGGGATGAGTACGAAGACAACGCACCCAACCCCTGGGTATGAGCCGACGACTCCAGGCACAGAAAGGAGCGGCCATGAAAAGAATCTGGGCGGCAGCGGTGGCCGTGGCGATTGCGGCCTCCTTGACGGGATGTTCGGATAAGGAGACGGAGACCATGCATCCAAATGAGGAGTTGGCCCGCGATGCTTACGAGGCCTTCAGAAACAAGGACATTCCCGCGGTTATGGAGTTGCTCACCGACGACATCAGTTTCGTGGTGCCGGGCAAGAGTATTCAGTCCGGCACCTTCAAGGGCAAAAGCGAAGTCGGGCGTTACTTCACGATAGTGGGCAAACACACGGCCGGGACGCACACGGTGGAGGTCCTCGACGTGTTCGCAGACGACACGCAGGTGATCGCGCTGCTCCGGGCACTGGGTCAACACGAAGATAAGGAATTCGATATGACCGTGGTCCACCTAATGAAAGTGTCCGACGAGAAGGTCAGCGAAGTTTCGATAATCCCTACGGACCAGTACGGCTTCGACGAGTTCTGGTCCTGAGCTCCTGTGTTCCCCGGTGCAGGCTCTTCACCCGGCCAGCAGCGCCAGATTCCCGATTACTGGTTCGTCGACCTTGACGCCGAGCGAGTCGAGATATATCGCCTCAAGACGGGTACGTTCGGCCCTCCCGAACTGGTTTACTCACCAGGCACGCTCACGACTCCGCAACTGCCGGGTCTTGAGGTGAGCGTTGATGAGGCGCTGGGAAATCCGCAACGGCCCCCTCTAAGGCCGAATCGTAAAAGATCGCAGGGGAGGGTTGGCCCTCCCTTCAGGAGCGCCTCTGGGCGGAGCACCGGCGGTCGCTCCTGGTTGTCGAAAGGCGGCGGCGGATGTTAGGTGCCGGCCGGTTGGAACAGTTCGACGACGTTGCCCGAGGGGTCCTCCAGCAGGATCTGCGAGCCGCCGGGGCCGGTGACGACGTCGTTGCGAAAGCTCACTCCGGCGTCGCGGAGCCGAGCTACCTCGGTGGCGATGTCGGCGACGATTAGGTGGATGCGGTTCCAGCCGCCGGGGCCCGGCTTGGTGCCGTCAGGCATGGGCCGCCCGGCCGAGCTGGCCGGCCCGCCGAGCAACAGCCGCAGGTTGCCGCGGGTGACGTCCGCGAAGGCGGGGGCGGCGCTGGTGCGCAGCTCGAAACCGAGATGCTGGGTGTAGAACTCGATCGCGGTGTTCACGTCGTCGACCATGTAGCGGACATTCACCATCTCGTAAGGTTCCGTCATGGCTCCTCCTGTCTGTTGTCAGGACGGGGTTGTCGGGGCGGTGAGGGCGAGGAGCAGAAACCCGATGCGGTTCTCCAGCTCGTCGGCCGTCTGCTGGAAGGCCGGGTAGCTCGCCTCGTCGTCGCCGTCTGCGTGCCCGGCGGCGGGGTCGGGCATGCCCCAGTGA
>JBBDRH010000372.1:0-3395 GCA_040905645.1 Actinomycetota bacterium | reverse complement strand
ATGAGCGGAGGTGGAGCGAAGGACTGGATGAAAACCTCAACCTCGTCCCCCTCCTCGCCCTTTGGCCCCCACTGCCGGGTGTCGATGGCGCCGTGCAGGAGCATCTCCAGGGCTTCGGCAGAAGCAACCCGGTCAAGGTCTGGATTTCCCAGGCTGCCGATGGTGCGGTCCTCCGAAACGAGCATCTTCGCCCCGAGATTCGGGCCCTTCGACTCCGTCAGCAGAACAACGGAGCCCTTCTCTCTGATTGCCTGGTTGAGCGCCGAATAAAGCTCGCCCATCAGTAGTCGAGCCTTTCCACGAACAGATGTACTGTGCCGCCGCAGGTCAGTCCGACCGCGCAAGCTTCCTCGTCGGTGATGCCGTGGGTAATCCGCACCGGCTTCCCGCTCTCGATGACTCCCATGGCCGTCTCGATCACTGCAGGCTCCACACATCCGCCCGAAACCGATCCGGCGACCTCCATGCTCTCGGAAACCGCCAGGACTGCGCCCGGATCCCGAGGCGCAGACCGCTCGGTTGCGATGAGGGTTGCTATGGCCACACGCTTGCCGTCTGCGAGCCATTGATCGACTGTGTCCAGCACCTCGTACATTTGACGCCTCCCCGGGGGTCCACCCCCTGATTGGGCACGAATTCGATGAATTCCTAGGCTCGCATGCATTACTCGAGCCATAGTCACCATGTTAAGCCGAACCCGATATTAGGCCCCGCCTCAGCCCGGATTCGTCGGCGCCAAAGCTACGGTTCCCATCGGGGTTCCGGCACCCTCACAGGGTTGCGGTGGGATCGGCCTATCTCGTCGGCTTTGCCGCGGTTGGCGGGGATGGCCCGAGCAGGTTCAGGACCGGCTCGATAAGGGTGCCTCATGGCCCCGGCCGGGATGCGCTCACCTTGACATAGATGGGGCCCGGCGATAGATTGGTTTACGGTCCGCCAGACGGACAGCCTCGCCTCACGGAGGGGGGATTCGGCGCCCGAAGCGAAAGTTGCACGCGATCGCCGCCGATCTCTAGACTACCCTCCCCCGCATACCCCTTATTCACCCTTTGGATGACGTGTGAGTCTTCCTCAGGTACTGGTGGTTCAAGTTGGTGAAGTTTGAGCTAGGAGGAAAGCATGTATCCCCCACCGTTCGAGTACGTAGCGCCATACAGCATCGAGGAAGCCCTGCGGCTCAAGGCACAGCTCGGCGACGATGGCAAGATCCTCTCCGGCGGAATGAGCCTCATCCCTCTGATGAAGCTGCGTTTCGCCAGCCCGGCGGTCATCATCGACATCAACAACATTCCCGGCCTGGACAACCTGGGTGAGGATGCTGCCGGTCTCAGCGTCGGCGCACTGGTCAGGTACCGGACGATAGTTCGCTCGGACCTCTTGAAATCCCGCTACCCGGCCATGTCGGCGTTAGCTCCGCAGGTTGCCGATCCGGTAGTTCGCAACCGCGGCACCCTCGTCGGCTCGCTCTGCCACGCCGACCCCCAGGGCGACTGGGGCTCGGTCATGATGGCTATGGGTGGTTCGGTCATCGCTCAGAGCCTCAACGGCACACGCGAGATTCCGATCGACTCATTCATCATCGGCCCCTTCCAGAACTCCATGAACCCGGATGAGATCGGAGTTGCCGCCCGGGTCCCCGCTCCTCAAGGCCGGGCGTTCGGTCAGTACTACAAGCTGGAGCGCAGGGTGGGCGACTTCGCCACCTGCGGAGTGGCGGTTCACGTCGAGTTTCAGGGCTCCTCGGTTTCCAAGGCGGGCATCGCACTGACCGGAGTCGGGGGCGCCAATATCAATGCGAACTCGGCCGCCAACGGGCTCGTCGGGGGCGCCCTCAATAAGGGCAATATTGAAGAAGCCGCCCGGCAGGCCGCCGCTGCCTCCGAGCCCAAGAGCGATCACCGCGGAAGTGCCGAGTACAAGCGTGAAGTCGTCCGTGTCTTCGTTGTGCGTGCACTCAGCCAGGCTGCAGGCCTTCGCGCCGCATAAAGAGCTGAGAAAAAAGACAATGGAGCATCACGCAAACATTCAAGGGAGGTCAACGTGCAAGTAAAACAAGTCTCGGTCGTAGTAAACGGCGAGCCCTACACCACCGAGATTGAGCCTCGGCTACTGCTCAGCCACTTTCTCAGGGAGGTCCTGGGTTTGACCGGCACCCACATGGGCTGTGACACCACGAGCTGTGGAGCCTGCACGGTTCTGCTCGACAACCTGCCCATCAAGTCGTGCACCTACTTCGCAGTCATGGCCGACGGTCACGATATCCTGACTGTCGAAGGCCTGGGTCTTCCTTCCGAGCTTCACCCGGTTCAGGAAGGCTTCACGGAGGAGCACGGCCTGCAGTGCGGGTTCTGCACCCCCGGAATGATGTTGGTGTCCAAGGCGCTTCTCGAGGAGAACCAGAACCCTACCGAGGACGAGATCCGTTGGGCCATCTCCGGCAACTTCTGCAGGTGCACCGGCTACCAGAACATCGTCAAAGCAGTTCAGTGGGCGGCTTACAAGATTCGCTCTGAGCCTGCATCCTTCAGGCACTAACGTTCACCGATCAACAGGCCCCACCCGTACGGGTGGGGCCTGTTCCAATTCTCGTTTAATATCGGTTGGCGTCCTCTAACTCCTGGAGGACGCTGACATTTGTAGAGGAGGCCCATGTCTGACATAAAGACCGACGACGCCACCAAGAAGGCAGTAGTCGACTACTACGACGGATCCTGGTTCGACTACCGCGTGATTTGGCTGGACCGGGGCAACCTCGCCAAACACTTCGGCTACTGGGAGCCGGGCATCAAAACCCACTCACAGTCGCTGACGAACATGAACAAGCAGGTGGCCGCGCGGGTGGACCCCAAGCCCGGGGAGCGGGTGCTCGATGCCGGGTGCGGCATCGGTGGATCCTCCATGTGGCTCGCGAAGAACTACGGCGTTACTACCGTGGGCATCAGCCTGTCGGTCAGAGAGCTGGAAAAGGCCCGCAGGTACAGCACCGCCCGAGGACTTCAGGGCCAGTGCTCCTTCGAACAGCAGGACTTCCTTGCCACCACGTTCCCGGACGAAAGCTTCGACATCGTCTGGGCCCAGGAGAGCAGCTGCCACACTCTCGAGAAGAAGGCGTTCACCACGGAGATGTTCAGGGTGCTCAAGCCGGGGGGACACATGGTTATCGAGGACTGGTTCCGTCCCGCCCGTCCGTACCACCCGGAGGACGAAAAGCTCTTCAAGGACTGGCTGCGAGGCTGGGCAATCGAGGACATACCCACCCGGGAGGAAATCGTTGGCGACTGCGAGGCCGCCGGCTTCGTGGACGTCAGGCTCGACGACATCACCCCGTACATGCTGCGCTCGGCTCGGCGCCTTTACGCTACAACGGTTGCGCTCTATACGGGAGCAGTGCTCCT
>JBBDRH010000371.1:0-3399 GCA_040905645.1 Actinomycetota bacterium | reverse complement strand
CGGCAGCTACAGAGGCCACGATGGAACGAAGCACCTTGACGTACTGCGGGCGCGCTGGCACTCGGATCATCACGTGAGTGGTAAGGGGTTCAATCAAGATAGGCTCATATACTAGCCGTAGCTGGGGCGCATGCCCACAAAATGTGATGTTGGGAGGGAACCATAGACCTCGAGATTCAATCAAGCCCCGTCGGTGACTGGACCGTTCTGAAGCTCGACGGCGAAGTTGACATCTACACTGCCGGAAAGCTGAGGGACGCAGTCAACGAGGCGGTTGAAAACAGCCGGTACCGCCTCGCCGTGGACCTCGCCGATATGGAGTTCATGGACTCCAGCGGCCTGGGCGTGTTGATTGCCGCTCTCAAGCGCCTCAAGGAGCATGATGGTGAGCTGGTGCTCGTATCCCCGCGCGATCAGATGCGCAGGATCCTCAAGCTCACCGGTCTGGACAAAATTCTCACGATCGCACAGCGCCTGGATGAGGTCACCGCTTGATCGACACGCAGGTCTCAGGCGGATCGACTGCCGTGGATGACGGCGACCGCTTCGTTCTGGAGATAGTTCCCGTTGGCGAAAACATACGAACGGCCAGACTATTCGGGGCGAGCATCGCCCGCCATTTCCGGTGCGACGAGGAGCAGGTCGAAGACCTCAAGCTCGCCCTCTCCGAGGCGGTCGGCCGCGCCCTTCGAAACCTGCCGGCCGCATCCATGGCTGCCACCATCCGGGTCACAGCCGTCAAGGCGGGGAGCGGTCTCACCTTTGCGATCGAGGGCCCCGCGATCGAGGATTCGGAGGCTCCGGCAGCCGAGCCCGAGGTTGAGCCCAGCGAGGAGGAGCTCATCATGGCCCTCTTCCCGGACGCGAGCTTCGAAGGCAGCGGCGGCTCCACCGAGTTCACCGTGCTCCTGCCTTAGTGCCCCAGCAGGAGCCCTCAGACCGGTCTCGGGATACCGGCTTTCAGCGAGCGCGCATATAGTCGCTAACTGAGTTGGAATTGCCCGGAGGACCAAGCCGGTGTGGCCGAGATTCGACGGTGAGAGAACCCGCGCTTCAAGCAGTTTGGAAGGGCCATCCGGCGGGGAAGGAATGAGCCCTAATGAACTTCAAATGGCCCTTTGACATCAATCCGAGCACCTGGCCATCGCGTTTGGGCTTCGGTGCGAGCCCGATGTATGAGATGGGCCCCGCCGCTACCTTTGCCGTAGTCGTTCCCGTGGGGCTCATGGCTATGGTCGGATGGTGGGCGACCCTGGCCCTGCCGGCAGCGAGAGTGAACGCGCAGTCTTCCAAGGTCCTGGCGGCCGACGGTCAGGTCATCGCCACCCTTCACGGCGAACAGAATCGAACCATCGTCCCCTTGAGCCGGATCTCCAAGAACCTCACCAAGGCGGTCGTAGCCACCGAGGATCGAGGCTTCTACG
Source organism: Actinomycetota bacterium (assembly GCA_040905645.1). Taxonomy (GTDB): domain Bacteria; phylum Actinomycetota; class CADDZG01; order JAHWKV01; family JAHWKV01; genus JBBDRH01. Next base: position 1,975 of record JBBDRH010000371.1, on the reverse strand, counting down.
ACCACGCGGGGGTCAGCGTGAGAGGGATCGTCCGGGCGGCCAAGGCAAACTTCGAAGGCAAGCAGGTGGTGCAGGGCGGCTCGACCATCACGCAGCAGTATGTGAGAAACGCCTATCCGAGCGTTGGAACCGAGCGAACCATCACCAGGAAGCTAAGGGAAAGCTGGCTGGCGCTTCGGGTCGAACAGCACGACTCGAAAGAACAGATCCTGGAAAAATACCTCAACCTCGTCTATTTCGGTCGCGGTGCGTACGGCGCCGAAGCTGCTGCGAGAACCTACTTCAAAGTCCCTGCGTCCGACCTGACGGTTGGTCAGGCTGCGTACCTGGCGGGCGTGATCCGTTCGCCCGAGCGCTACCAGATCAGCTCGTCCCCGGAGGAGGCCACCCGTGTCCGCAACCTGGTCCTCGATGACATGGTCAGGGCGCGATACCTGACGAAGGCAGAGGCCGAAGGCGCGCGGGCAGAGGATCTCAAGAGCCAGTTCAAGCCGGGTCAGTCGATCGAGGTCGAGTCGCCGCGGGCGGGGTTTTTCGTCGAGTACGTCCGGCTGCTTCTCAAGAGGGAGTTCGGGCTGACCGACGAGCAGATCCTCGCCGGTGGTCTCCAGATCCACACCACCCTGGACCTCAGGATGCAGGACGCAGCCGAAGCTGCAGTCAGCTCGGTCCTGGACAAACCCACCGATCCCGAAGCCGCAATGGTTGCAATGGACGCTCACGGCAACGTGCGCGCCCTGGTCGGCGGGCGGGACGTGAAAAGCATCGACAGGGCGAGGGGATTCAACTTCGCCGTAGATGTCAATCAGACCGGAGGAGGCAGGCCGGCAGGCTCGGCGTTCAAGGTGTTCGCTCTGGCGGCCCTGGTCGATGACGGCAAATCCATAGCGTCGACCTTCTCCGGACCGTCGAAGCTGCTCATCGATTCGCCCCAATGCCGAAATGCCGATGGGACTCCCTGGGAAGTCTCGAATTTCGCCAACTCGGGCTTCGGAAGCCTGGACATCACCAGAGCTACGCTTAGCTCCGTCAACACGGTGTACGCCCAGATCATGGAGTCGGCGGTAACACCGGCTGCCTTCATCTCCATGGCCGGAAGGATGGGCATCCAGATTCCCCAGTTCGATGCAGGATGTGCGTTGACCCTGGGAACCACCGACGTAACGCCTATGGAGATGGCCCGGGCCTACACTACCTTCGCCCAGCGAGGAAAGCGGCCCGAACCCATGATCATCTCGAAGATCACCACCCCCAGCGGATCTGTCATTGCCGAGCGTTCCCAGAAAATCGAGCAGATGATCGACCCCAACGTCGCAGACACCGTTAACCACGTTCTACGGCAAAATGTGGCGAGTGGAACTGGGACCGGGGCCCGGATCGGCAGGCCGGCGGCGGGCAAGACCGGCACCACGCAGAATTTCGAAAACGCCTGGTTCGCCGGGTACACTCCCGACCTCACCGCAGTCGTCTGGATGGGTTACGCCCCCAACCCGGACGGCACGATTCCCCTCATGCAGAACGTCCGGGGAAGGGACGTGACCGGTGGCTCCTTCCCGGCAACCATCTGGAAAAAGTTCATGAGCGAGGCGCTCAAGGGGACCAAGGAGTCGAACTTCACCAAGCCCAAGCTGGGTGGTGAGTTGATCCGTCCATCCAGGTTCATCCCGGACACCTCGGAGAGCTCCACCGAGGGTGAAGAGTCCGCTGACGAGCAGGGCGACGATTCACTGCCGATGCTTCCCGACCTGTTTGACAACCGATCGGATCCGTCGGCAGGAGACGGGTGCGGCCTGCTCAGGAACCGGTCGTGTCCGGTGGCGGAGCCGGTGGTGGAGAAGAAGTCGAAGGAGCCCGACAACCAGGCCCCACTTTCGGCAGAGGAGATGGCTGAGGAAATCCGCAGGTCGATCAACGCCGGCACCTAGTGCAACGTCTGAGAATTAACCTGGCATTCGAGCGCCCAGTCATCCCCGAT
>JBBDRH010000370.1:0-3400 GCA_040905645.1 Actinomycetota bacterium | reverse complement strand
CTCTTCCCCGGCGTGGGTACCGGGCAGGCCAAGCAGATCCTCCAGCAAAGGGACGCCGCGATGGCGTCGATCCCGGAAGTGGAGATGGTGCTTGGGAAGATCGGCCGGGCGGAGAGCGCCACGGATATGGCGCCGATGTCGATGATCGAGTCGATCGCGATCCTGAAGCCGGAGGATGAATGGCGGCCAGGCGTGACCTTCGATTCGATCCAGGCGGAGATGAACCGAAAGGTGCAAACCCCGGGCGTCGCGAACATGTGGTCGATGCCGATCAAGAATCGGCTCGACATGCTGGCAACCGGGATCAAAACTCCGGTGGGAATCAAGATCTTCGGGCCCGATTTGGCCACTCTCGACAGCATCGGCAGGCAGATAGAGGCGCACCTGCCCATGGTGGAGGGGACGAACTCCGTGTTCGCGGAGAAGGCACTGGGTGGAAGATACCTCAACATCGAAGTGGACCGGCGAGCAGCGGCTCGCTACGGCATGACGACGGACGAGGTCCAGATGGCGATGATGACCGCCGTGGGCGGCATGTACGCCGGCGAAGTGATCGAGGGGCGCGAGCGCTACAGCACGCTCGTGCGCTACCCGCCCGAGTTGCGGGACAACCCGCAGCGGATCGCCTCGACACTCGTGTCAACACCCTCGGGTGCGCAGGTCGAGCTGGGGCAGCTCGCGCGGATCAAGATCGTGCAGGGGCCGCCCTCGATCAAATCGGAGAATGCCTACCTCAACAATATCGTGTACGTCGACGTGCGTGGCCGCGACATCGGCAGCTACGTGGAAGACGCACAGAGAATGCTCAACCAGGAACTCGATCTTCCGCCGGGCTACCGGCTCGAGTGGTCAGGCCAGTTCGAGGCCATGGAGCGGGCCAATCGGAAGCTCCGCCTGGTGGTTCCGATCACGCTCGGGATCATCTTCCTGCTGCTCTTCTTCCAGTTCGGCAGCGTTACGGAAAGTGCCATCGTGATGCTCTCCCTGCCGTTTGCACTCGTGGGCGGCGTCTGGCTGATGTGGTTGCTCGGCTACAACATGAGCGTGGCGACGGCAATCGGGTTCATCGCGCTGGCCGGAGTTGCGGCGGAAATCGGGGTCGTGATGCTGGTCTATCTCGACCTTGCCTACAAGAGACGAATGCAGGAAGGACGGCTGCGCAACCGTAGCGACCTTTTCGCGGCGGTTCGAGAGGGCGCCGGCGAACGGGTCCGGCCAATCGTCATGACGGCAACCGCGACGATGGGCGGACTGCTCCCGATCATGTGGAGCACGGGTGCCGGTGCGGATGTGATGAAGCGGATCGCCGCCCCGATGGTTGGAGGGATGATCACCGCCACCATTCTCACGCTGATCGTAATTCCGGCGATCTATTCCCTCTGGAAGGAGCGAGAGCTTCGCCGCCCCGGGGGACCCTCCGATGCACCCACTCTCGACGAGATGCCGGTGGTGACGGAAGAGCTTGTCGGGGCCGGGGATTGAGCGGGCGAGCCCGGCATCCAGCAGGTCTAAACCATTTTTGCTGGCGGGACGCAGGAGCCCGCTGGCTCACACGTTATGAAAGGCCAATACCGATGAAGTACTGGACCCGAACGGCCCTTGCCCTGCTGTCTGTCTCCACGTTCGTGGCCTGTGGCAGAGGCGACGACGCGCCGCAGCCCCTTCAGGAGGAGGCGTCCGGTGGCATGGGAGGGATGGAAGGCATGCCGGGAATGCCTGGGATGCAGGGCATGGGTGGCATGCAGATGGACGATTCGATGATGGATGAGATGCGTGCCCACATGCAGGCGATGCAGGGCGGGACCGGCCAGCAGTTCGCGGAGAACCTTCCGCAGCACCGTCAGATGGTCGCCAACATGATCTCCCAGATGAACCGGGAGATGCGGGAAATGGATATGGCAGCAGACGAAGCATGGAACGAGCTCCTGGAGGAGCTCCGTCAGGACCTCCGAGAGATGCCGGAGATGAGCGCCCAGGAGCTTGAGAGCTTCATGCCCGAGCACCGGGCGCGCGTCATGCGGCTCATGGAGATGCACCAGGGAATGATGGGCAGCATGAGCATGTGAGCTTCCGTGAAGCTGAACTTCTGACTGAGAGAATGAGATCTTGGGCCGAGCGCAGAAGATGGGGCGCTCTGTCGGCGCGATTGCCGATCGCGACTGCTGATCGCAGCCGGCGCGTGCAGAATGGGCACGAGTATCTGCCGGAGCCGGAGGTGAGGGGTGCATAACGGAAATCCGGAGATGAACGGCGGTACAGGCGGCGACGGGGACTCCGGGGGCATGGGTGATCGTGGTGTAACCCGCCCGATGTCCGGACATGGTGGGGAGGCAATGTCCGATGAGATGACGCACGACGAGCGCCTCGAGATGCTGCGGATGCACCACGGGAAGACCCTTTGGGTCTACTGGCTCGTGGTGCTCCTCGGCTTCTGGATGATGGCCGCGCCCTTCGCGTTAGGCTACCTGAACGAGGGGATTTGGGTACGCCCGAGCGGCGGGCGCGGCGTCTGGTTCGGCGCTGATACCCGTGATGTACTCCGCGCGATGTTGATGATGTGGAGCGACGTTCTCAGCGGGGCTCTACTGGTCGTCTTCGGCTGGCGCTCTCTGCGTCCTAATAGGCCGGTGAGCCTTTGGATCTGCTGCTTCGTCGGGATCTGGCTCTCCTTCGCCCCGCTCCTCTTCTGGGCGCCGACGGCGGGAGCGTACCTGAACAACACGATCGTGGGAATGCTGGTGATCGCACTGACGGTGCTGATCCCGGGCATGCCGAACATGATCGTGTACATGAAAATGGGTCCGCCGAAGCCCCCCGGCTGGAGCTATAATCCTTCCAGTTGGCCGCAGCGCGCGATTTTGATCGCGCTCGCCTTCGTCGGCCTGGTCGTGTCGCGCTATCTGGCCGCATTTCAGCTCGGCTATACCGACCAGATCTGGGAGCCCTTCTTCGGCGAGGGCACCCGCCGGGTTCTCAATTCGGAGATGAGCCACATGTGGCCCGTCTCCGATGCCTCTTTTGGTGCACTTGCCTACACCTTCGAGTTCCTGATGGGGTGGATGGGAAGCCAGGCGCGGTGGCGGACGATGCCTTGGATGGTGACCTTCTTCGGCATTCTCGTGATCCCGCTAGGCCTCGTTCACATCTTCCTCGTCATCTCCCAGCCGGTCACCGTCGGTGCGTGGTGCACTCTCTGCCTCGTGGCAGCCGCGGTAATGCTCCCAATGATCCCGCTCCAGGTGGACGAGGTCATCGCGATGGGCCAGCACATGGTCCAGGCGCACCGCCGCCGAGAGTCGCTCTGGACCGTTTTCTGGAAAGGTGGAACCGCGGAAGGAAGCGAAATGGACGAGCGGACGCCCCGGATCGTATCACTGCCCAATGAACCGGCAAAGGTGGC
>JBBDRH010000369.1:1144-20601 GCA_040905645.1 Actinomycetota bacterium | reverse complement strand
AGCAAAGTTACTGTGGTCCGGCACCCCCGGCCGCTCAAGCGTCTGGCCGCCTTCAAGGCGCACTTTTACGACAAGCTGCGCTTCCGCTTCCACGTCGATCCGCCCTCCGCCGCAGGCTGAGCCGCATACATCGGGCTCTTTGCGCAGGAGTCGCGATTTCCTTAGGTACAATCGACTGAATGAGATTGCGCACCCGGATACGATTCGCGACTGTTGATTCCGGGTCAGCCCTTGAGGGCACCGTGCGGCTGGGGAAGCGAACCAAGCAGCTCATCGGCCGCATTCAGCCCGACGAGATCGTCGTCATCGATCATCAGGACCTCGACCGGATTGCCGCGGAGGGCCTGGTCGAAAAACAGGTCAAGGCCGTCATCAACGCGTCATCGTTCTGCACCGGCCGTTACCCGAACCTGGGCGCTCTGGTGCTGTGCGGCGCCGGTATCTTCCTTATCGAAAAGGCGGGCCCCGACGTCTTCGAATCGATCAAGGACGGCGAGCGGATACGGATCGAGGAGGGAAGGGTTTTCCGGGGTGACGAGGTGGTTGCCAAGGGTGAGGTGGTGACCCTTCAGGATGCGGAGGACCGGCTCGACGCAAGCAAGCGCAACATCTCCAACGCCCTGGAGGCGTTTGCCGAGAACACACTCGAGTACATGATCAACGAGAAGGACTTCCTCCTCGAGGCCATCCGGCTGCCGCAGGTCAGAACAAACTTCTCGGGGCGCCACGTTCTCGTGGTCGTGCGCGGGTACGGCTACAAGAAGGACCTGGCCTCTCTCCGCGGCTACATCAACGACCTGCGTCCGATCCTGGTCGCGGTGGACGGCGGGGCGGATGCCCTGCTCGAGATGAAGCTGACCCCGGACGTCATCATCGGCGACATGGACTCGGTCAGCACCAAGGCTCTCAGCTCCGGCGCGGAGCTGGTGGTCCACGCCTTTGCCGACGGGGTCGCCCCCGGCGCCGAGAGACTCGACGCCCTGCACCTCGACTACGCCACCTTTGAGGCCCCGGGAACCAGCGAGGACGTGGCGATGCTGCTGGCTCACGAGAAGGGGGCGGAGCTGATAGTCGCCGTCGGCGCCCGCGTGAGCCTGGTGGAGTTCATGGACAAGGGGCGCAAGGGCATGGCTTCCACTTTTTTGGTCAGGCTGAGGGTGGGGCCCAAGCTCGTGGACGCCAAGGGGGTCGGAGAGCTTCACCGCAGCGGCCCCAATCGCTGGGAGCTGTTCGGACTGGTGGGGGCTGCCATTGTGACGATGCTTATTGTGGTGGGCATCTCCCAACCCATGCAATTGGTCCTCAAGGCCGCAGGTGACTGGCTGAGCGATATGTTGTTCATCCTCGGCCAAGCCGTCGGTTAACCCGCGCGAGCCAGCATGATCACCTTTCGGTATCACGTCGTTACTTTGGTGGCTGTATTCATGGCGATCGGGCTGGGAGTTCTGTTCGGTGCCACGTTCATCGACCAGAACATCGTCGAGGGGCTCGAAGCTGCGCAGGTCCGCCTCGGCACGCGCAACGAGACCCTGCGTCAACGGATCCTCGAGCAGGAGAAGCAGAACGAGGCCCTGACGGCTTTTGCCGCCTCGGTGCGGGACCAGGTCGTGGGAGGCACGCTGGAGGGCGTGCCGGTCGTGCTGCTGAGCATGGACTCCACCTCGGGTGACGTGCGCGATGCGATCGATCAGACACTGGGAGTGGCAGGAGCGATAGTCGTGGGCAGGGTGACCCTGTCCGATGACCTGGACCTCCAGGGCGAGGCCGCCCGCAGTAGGCTGGCTGCTGCGCTCGGAACTGTGTCAACTCAGCCGGCCGCCCTTTCCGAGCTGCTGGCAACGCAGATCTCCGGCGAGCTCCTGGGCCGGAATCCCCCGATCATTCAAAGGCTGATCGAGAACGGCCTCGCAGGCGGTCAGATCGAGCCCGCCTCAGCCCCGGCCGAGGGGCAGCCTCCCGCAACCCCTCTGGTGGTGCTGGTGGCCGGCAGCTATACCAGCGAGCTCAACGATCGGCTGACGGTGCCGCTGGTGGAAGCTCTTGCCGCAGCGCCGGTCGTGACTGCGGTGGCAGAGCAGGGCACCGAGGCAAGGACCCTCCGCCCACTGCGAGACGGGTCAGTCGAGGTGGTCACGGTCGATGGTGCGGAAACTCCGGTGAGCCAGGCCGCAGTAGCGATGGGGCTCCGGGCGGCACTGGGAGGCCAGTTCGTCAGCTACGGCACCGCCGAGGGGGCCACCACGGCCCTGCCGGCGCCGCCGGCGTAGCGGCATCGCCCGCCGAACCTACGGAGTCAGTCCGGCTCGGGGAGGTATCTGGGGCCGCTCTCCATCGGGTTGTCCCGCCACGGCTCCCAGGACACGCTGATGCCGTTGACCTCCTGCGTCACCCACCCCTTTCTGCGGAGGTGCCGGCGGAAGCTGGCCGCCATCGTTCGTATTTCATGGGGCTTGGTAGGCGCTACCGGTGCATACCAGACCCACTCGAGACCGCCTGCATCGAGTTTCATTCCCCGCATGCCGCCCTCTTCCTTCAGCTCGGGGGCCCATATGCCGATGACCTCGTCGTGCCGGTCCCAAATCGCCTGGGGGACTTCGATGGTCGATCCGATGCCGGTGTCGAAATCGAGGCAGAAATCGAGCGACTGGTTTTCCAAAGCCACCCCACGCGGGACCTCGACCAGCCGGCCGTCGTCGCCATCGAGGGTGGGAAAGTTGAAGAAGTTGGAGAGGGTCATGTCCTGGGCGCCGGAAACCGGTTGGCCATGCGCGCCGTAGCGCCAGACCCCCCGCTCGTCGCGGATAAACCGTCCGCCTCCACAGCTCAACCTCATTCCTTCGCAACGCTCCCCGCTCCGTACAAAACTAACCCAAGCTGAAAACAAAGCCGGGCGCGGTGAACAACCCGAACTAGGTTTCGGGGGGCTTTTTATCCACGTCTACCCCAAGCAGCTCGTCGAGCTTGTGTTCGAGAGACTCGTAGGCACCCGTGATCTTTTCCTTGGCCTTCGCCAGCGCCTCCATGGGACCCCCTCCGGGAGTTGAGGACTCACGGCGGTGAGCCAGCAGCTCCTCCTTCTTCTCGGCCACGCGGGCAACGAGCTGGTCCTTTGCGGCCACCACTTTTTCCTTGACGACCTCTTTGGGGTGGGATTTTGCGTACTCGATGTCGGCTTTGATCTCAGCCAGAGCCTCCACCGAGTCGCTGATCCGATCCTTCGTGGCTTCGATCTCCATCCGGATTGCCTCGGGATCCTTGTGTTCCGAGGCGGCGGTAGCCTCGGTCAGGGTGGCCTCCGCGTTGAGGACGGCCTTTTCGCTCAATGTGGGATCCGCGGTCACGGGCGCTGCCTCGCCCACGGGCACTGCCTCGCCCACGGGTGCTGCCTCGCTTACCGGTGCTGCCTCGCTCAATGTGGGATTCGCGCTTACGGCCGTCTCCGTGCTCAATTCGGGTTCCTCGATTACAGACGCTTCTTCGCCTACCGCTGCCTCGTCGCCTGCGGCCGCGTCCTTTTTCACGGTGCCGTCCCCCCTCCTGCGATCAGTGCCAGTTCTCGTGCTGGTGCCGGCTGCCGCGCTGCCACGCCTCCTGAACATCCTCCTTGACGGTGCTCAGCGAGCTGAAGGCTTGCTGCGGAATCTCGGCAAGCTCGCCCTTGATCTTCTGGGTACGGAAGGTGAAGAGGCTCTTGAAGCGCCCCAGGGTCTCGGGCACGGGCGCGCCCACTCCCTTGACCTTCTGCCGCCCGGCCATCGCCATGGCGGCGGCGACCGTGCCGTAGACGACCGTGACCAAAAGAGCACTCGCCCAGAGAGGCATCAGCTCGCCCAGACCGGCGATCAGCGCCAGAGTGAATGCTGCAAAAGCTCCCAAACCGAGCAGAGTGGCCGACCCGAACAGGCCCGCACCCACTCCTGCCTTCTTGCCGATCGCGGCGAGCTCCCCCTTGGTCTGCTCCAGCTCGTACCTGGCCTGGGTGGAGGTCAGCTGAAGCTGCTCCTTGAGAAAGTCGGCCTTCTCGGCGAGCTCGGCTTTCACCAGCTCGAACTCCTGACGGATCAGGGCGGCCGTCTCTTGGGTCAGCTCCTTCAACTGGTCCTTGAGATCGTGGTCGTCGTTGAGCCCCGCTGATCCGTTATTGAACCGCCTGGTGGTTTCTGCGGCCTCCCGTACGTCACTCATGCTCGATCCTCCCGACTTGGCGGGCAACTGATGAATTAGTACCCGCCGGGCTCGTTTCAAAACCGAGTGCGTGAGGCGCGCCGCTCAATCGGGGTCTACATGCCGCACAATCACCTCCGCTCGTTGTACCTGAACGAGCCACACAGCTTGCGGATGCAGCGAGGAGGGGTCGACATCGATTATGGCCGCCTCGAGCGGGCCTCCGAACGGGCCGCCGCCGCCGGTGGAGCCGCAACGGACGTAAAGGGTCGGACCGCGGCGATGCACCCTTTGGGAGTGGACATGGCCGGTTAGCACCAGCGGAAAATTGGGGGCGGGTGACGACGCCATCAGCTCGTGGTGAACGGCGCCGACGACGGGTCCCTGTATGTCCGGCGGCCATAGCCGAATTCTCGACCGTTCGCACAGCGCACCCTGGTACTTCTCCCGCTGCCGCAGGCGGGTGCGGTTGGGGTCCGGATAGCCCCAGAATGCAAGTCCGTCGGTTCGGCAGATCGACGCATCAAGAACGCAGGCCCCCACTCGTCGAAGCTGCGCACCAATGCCCGATGAGTCGTGGTTTCCCTGAGCGAACACCAGGGGGGCTGGCAGATCGCAGTACCACGCAATCCAGAGACCTTCTGCGTAGGAACCGAGCCCCGAAAGATCGCCGGTGTTGACCACGGCGGCCGGAGCGATGGCGCGGGCAAGCTCACGGACCAACCGGAACCCCGCCCTTCGGTTGTGGAGGTCGCTCACATGGAGAATGCGAAGTCCCCTTGTGGGCCCCACTTGCCCGGCAATCTCAACCGCGATATCTGGAACTCTCATTGAACCTCGATGATTGGCGTTCATTTTCTGATTCTCAGTACCCGGAGGTGACGGCCTGCCCGATGGAAACCCGACAAATCCGTCAGCCGCGGCCTGCAGAAGCCGCCTTGAGCTCGGCGGTTACCAGCAGTGCCCACGGAGCTGCGATCGCCAAGATCATCCCGCCCACCGCTACGCCGGAATCGTTGACGAGAGAACCGACCAGAGCGGCGACGCAAGCTGAATCGAGTGCTGCGCGCAGGCCGGGGCGGCCGGCAACCATGGCTCCCCAATTCATGCCGGCCCTCCGGTGCAGGAATATCAGCACCGCCACGGCTCCGGCCGCCATCGCCGCCCAGTAGTTGATTGCGCCGATGGCAAGACCCGCTTTTCGTTGAACGACCAGTGCCGAGCTGGCCGGATCCTGCAGGAGGGAGCTCAAGAAATCGCCGAGGTGAGTGCGATTGATCGCAGGGCGCGCCAGGTCGATTGCGCCGAATGCCGCCACCAGGACCACCACACCGAGGCCAATGGCGGGGAGGTACCGGCGGGGCACTCTGCTTCCCCTAACGGCCCGGAACGCAAAAACGGTGACCGCAGGTACCATCGTGATGATCCCTCCTACATCGTTTCCCAGCGCCGGATGACCAATGGCCACCACAGTCAAGCCGAGAACCGCAAACGCAATGAGCAGTCCGCGTCTGCCCAACATCTCGACCAGTGTGCCTCCCAGCAGCACGGCGGAGCCGGCCAGCAGCGCAAAACCGAGATTACCCAGACCGAAGAAACGTCCCCCGGCAACAGAGGTGTAGCCGAGGATCGAGTCCAGCTGAGCGGGTGCGCCGAACAACAGGTCGACCATGTAGAAGGCCCAGATCGCAGCGAGAAGGCAGCTCATCCCCAGAAAAAGTCGGGAACGCTCTAAAAATGTCGCAAGGACACCCAGCACGAGGGAGGAGACCATGACACCCAGCGCCGCGGCGAGGATGCCCCACCTCCAAAGGGGAGTGTGGGAGACGAAGGTGGCAAGGGGGAAGGCGATAGAGGAGGCGAGCAGCGCCCTGCCCCATAGCGGGAGGCTCCCGCGGCTCATCTTCCAGATTACGATCATGTAGATGACCAGCTGAAGAGCCATCGTAACGCCCGAGATCGGGGCCCTCAGCTCGTCGTGCATGACCGCCCTGGCGTTCATATCTACCAGCGTGCCGCCGGCTCCGGCGGGTGCGAGCTCCACCAGGCGGCCGCCGCCGAAACGGTTGTCGGACAGCTCCAGCTGCCGCGCGATCGTGGCCGCCAGGTCGGGCGCCGTCACCAACCCCGTCCTACGGGTCGACCTGGAGGTGGCGAGCCCCGGCTCGATGCCGGCGCCGGCCATGATCACCGGTCGTAGCTGGCCCCGGACTGCGGGCCCGCCCGGCGTAGTGGGAGCCACTATGACCACCAGGGTCGACTCCATGTCCACCTTTTCCAAAAGCGACCGGATCTGGAGGTCGGCGAGTTGGAGTCCCAAAGTTCTCAGAGCAGTGGCCTCGTCCTCCTCCTCCAGATGAGCGCCGTAGGCATCCGCGCGGTAGGTGTCGCCCGTCTCCACCACCACCAGGTCCGACTCCGGCCATACCCGCAGAAAAGCCTCCTTCTGGGCGGCGAGCGAGGTGGCTACCCCGAAGGGCGCGTGCGGATCGGGCACAAGCAGGCTCCTGCCCACGTCGCCGCGGGCCACCCGGCCGGAGGCATCCATCGCCGCGAGTGCGGCTTCCCGATGGATGCCCGGATCCGATGCCGGGCCGAATGCCGGTGTTGAGAGCGGCGGAAGAACGTCGGGAAGCTCCCCCAACGAATGGTCGGCGTTGCCGACGACCGCGGAGGAGCCTCCCCTCAGGCGAAGGGACTCTCCTATGAGTCCCGGCTGGGGGGCGAACCCGCCGGTGGCGGTGCGCTGCTCGATCTGCTTGATAGGGACCACCACAACCGAGCCCGACGGAGTTTCACCCGATCGCCTCTGGTACAGGGAGGAGGCGGGACCGTTCTCCACGACCTCGTCCAGGTTGAAAGCCCAGCCTCCCGCACCTCCGGTCAGCGTGCGGCTTGCGGCGCCGAGCGTCGCATAACCTTCGCCCATGTTGTTGGCAATCCGGATGGAGACGTTGCCGGTCAGCCCGCCGGAGGCGAGCCGGGTCAGCGTTGGCGGGCGAGCCCGGGTGATGTCTTCCCAGGTGACACCCGGTATGCCGAATACGACAACCTTGCCGCCGGGCAGATTCAGCGGCTGGGTGCCGGGCGGCATTGAGCTGGAGCAGGAGGTCAGTGCTGCGACGGACATGGCTGCAAGAAGCGCCCGCTCCAAATGTTTGAACCTGATCCGGCTGCCCCCCACTGTCTAGAATGCGGTAAGTGGTGATTGTAAGCGGCGGCCTAAGGGCCAACCCGGTGGCGGTGATCGTCCCGGCCAAGAACGAGGCGGCGCGGCTTGCCGAGACCGTGCGCGCGGCGTGCGACCTGCCGAACGTAGCGGTCGTGATCGTCGTCGACGACGGATCTGATGACGGCACCGGCGATATTGCCCGGGAGGCCGGTGCAGTCGTCTCGCGCCACGCCAGGTCTCTGGGAAAGGCGGCTGCGATGGAGACCGGGGCTTCGATCGCCTCGGTGCTGGATCAGTACGACCGTGCGCGCCCTCCCCGGCACCTCCTTTTCCTGGACGGCGATCTAGGAAAGACTGCCGCCAACGCCGCGCCCCTCACGACGCCGGTCCTCGAAGGCGCTGCCGACATGGTCATTGCGACCATTCCTCCCGCGAAGTCTCCGGGCGGTCACGGGTTTGTGGTCCGGCTGGCCCGCCGGGGGATCCTCCGCAACACCGGCTGGACCGCGGCTCAACCACTGTCCGGCCAGAGATGTATGACCCGGGATTGTTTTGAGAAGGTCCGCCCTCTGGCGCCCGGGTTCGGGGTGGAGACCGGACTGACGATAGATGCGCTCACGCAGGGACTGCGCGTAGTGGAGGTCGCGGTCGAGCTTACCCACAACGTGACCGGCCGCGATTGGCGATCGGTGCTTCACCGCGGGCGGCAGTACCGGGACGTGATGCGGGCCCTGGCGGCCCGGCGGGGCAAGAGCCTGCACGCCGAGCCCCTGGACACCTGAGATGCCCGCCGCCGGCGGGCTCTCCTTCGTCCTCGGGCTGACCGCCGGCCTGTTACTCGCGGCATCGGTGGCGAGGTGGCAGCTCAAGTCGCTCACGGTTGAAAACTACCGGGGACGGCAGGTGAAGGTCGCCGGAGGGATCGTGATCGTGCTTGCCCTCATCGTGATTCAGCTGATCGCGCTGGGGGTGGGAGCGGTTGTTCCTGCAAGGCCGCCCGGCACCCCCTTTACCGGGTTCGTTTTCGATTGGGCGGCCGTGCTGGGCTCGCTCAACCGCACGCATATGGGTCTGCTGGTGCTGGTGCTGGGGTTCTTCTGCCTGGGGCTGCTCGACGACGTAGCCGGCGATAGGTACAACAAGGGCTTCGCCGGCCACGTGAAGGCGTTGCTAAAAGGAAAGATCACCACCGGGAGCCTCAAGGCGTTTGGTGGAGCCGCCCTGGCGTTTGCGGTTGCGACCTGGTGGGAGGGTTCCCTGCCGGCCGGCCTGCTGGGGGGTGCAGTGATCGCTCTGTCGGCCAACCTCGTCAACCTGCTGGACCTCAGACCCGGACGGGCACTGAAGGTTTTCCTGCCGGCCTGGCTTGTCCTGGCGCTGATCTGGGTTTCGTCCGTGTACCTGCTGGTCTCCACGGCCGTGGCCGGAGCAGCGGTCGCCTGGATGCCGGCAGACCTTCGCGAAAAGGGGATGCTGGGCGACTCGGGGGCCAACATGCTGGGAGCGATCCTGGGGGCGGGTGTGGTCCTGAGCATCGGCGTCGCCGGAAGGGTTGTGATCCTGGCCGCCCTCGTGGCGCTGACCCTGGCGTCCGAGAGGTGGTCCTTCACGGCCGCAATCGAGAAGTTTGCCCCGCTGCGGTGGCTGGACGGGCTGGGCCGGCTGTGATCCGCACCCGGTTTGAGTTTTCTTTAAGTCAGCCTGTCCTGTCGTTTTGTTTGACCGCAGGGCGAAATGACATCGCCGCTACACGTCTCAGTGATCCAATCTCAACTGCGTCGTTGGCAGAACTTGGTCGTGCGGGCTCCAACCCCGGTCCGGAAGGATAATGCGCCGCAACAGGCGGGGGGCGGTCGTTATATGAAGTGCCGGTGTGTTATCAAGACCTCGCTAAATACCAGTTACGCCGAGTAGTGAGGTCCGCAACGAGAGTGTGATCTTTACTTAAGGACGCTATACGTATGAGTATGTACTGAGCGTAGCTGAAACTTATGATACGCTCTAGAGGTGGCAATCGATTTTCGCATTCACGACGTCCCACCCCCCACGCTCGCGGCCTTCCTTGAAGCGGTTGCTGTACACCCTAATCAAGACCTAGGCCGTCTTGCCGAGTACGCAAACTTCAGCGTATCTACCGCAAGAAAAGCCCTGCCCACGTTGGAATCGCTCTCGGTGGTGGAGCAGTCATCTGACAACCGTTATTTGACAAAGGCGGAGGGTGTTAAGCGCGCCGATCTCGACTCTGCCTTGTTGGTACTTCGTCGGGCGCTTCAAGCATACCGGCCATTCGAGGCTCTTTGCGAAGGTCTCAGTCTTGGAGAGAGCTTAGAGGATGCTGTTCGAAAGGCAGGACTCCTATTAGGGCTTGACAGTCATGGCACCAAGCAGTTCGCCGCCTTAGTGAAATTGGGGCGAAGTTTGGGCGTCCTTCAGGGAGAGGGACAAACGATCGCTCTTGCACCCCAGTTTGCCCCTAATAATTCCCAAATTCTCGAGGTACTCACGGTCAAAGACGTTGAATCTGAAGGTAGGGCACGCCTATTTAATGCCCGCTGGCTGGGCCGCCCCGCTAACAACATACTCGATGAAGTCGACCGTCAGCTTCTGTGCGACGCGCTGTTGAAGCATTCGGTTGATCCGAAGAAAGCTGTAGACAGTGCGGGTCAAGCTCTCGAAGACTTCTTACGAGAGCTTGCTGGAAGTAAGGGATATGTAGCCGAGTCAGCGAGACTTAACGGAGCCTCACAGTTGGCTTCTCTCTTGATTTCCAAGGGAGTGATCCACACGCACCATCAGAAGCTGGTTGAGGCGGTGTCCACCGTTCGCAATTCCTCGGCGCATCGAAAGGACAAGAGGACCCTTGAACCTTGGGAAATTACCGAACATGGCGCCTTGACAGTCATGTTCCAAACCTTGATCGCGATTCGATCAATTGGAGAATTTGTCATAGGAGGGAGGCAAACAATTTGACGCAGACCAAGTCTCGAAAGCCCCGAAGTCCCGCTGCCCCATCCAGGACCCTTAATGATGCGCTGGCTGACGTAAGAAAGCTCTACGACACGTACACCCACTCGTCGTTCTCAAGAGCCGAAATCGCCTCGGCCCTCGGTGTCTCTGCAAGTTCCGGCCCGTTCAGTCAGCGTCTTTACACTCATCGAGAGTTCGGATTGATTGAAGGGACTGGGGACGGTTACAAAGTCAGCCAAGCCTTCCTGGAAATGAATAACTCGGATCCACAGAACCCCCAGTTCAAGCGTCGGGCTCTCGAAGCGATCAAGCGATCTCCCGTATTCAAGGAGCTCCTTGACGAGTGGAAGGTAAAGCTACCTCCACAAGAAGCCGTAGCCAAGAGGCTTGAACAGCAAAAGTTGTTCAATCCCGATCGTGCGAAGGCCATTGCCAACACCTTGGAGCAGTCGCTCCGACAGGCCGGGGTATTGGATAGTAGCAACAACATTTTGCCGATCCGACATGACGAGGAACGCTCTGCCCATGTCGATCATTCGAAAGACAATGTCAATGGACGTCGGGCCGAAGGTACTGTTGGCGATGACGCCCGCTTCTCCGCTGGTAAGGGGAATAGCCTGAAGACCGAGATTCCGATCGGTGATGGTAGGCAAGTTGTTGTGTCCTATCCCACTGACCTAACAACGGAGGAGGCACAAAAGGTGGGAAATGTGCTTCGCGCTCTAGTTGGTTAGCCGCATATCAACGGGTAGCTCGACGTGCACCGGCATAACTGGCCGCCGGGCAGGCCGGCGATGAATGTCTCGGCGATCATCGAGCTAGCGGAGCCGGAACGTCTGCTCACGTGGCGAGGTCACGTCCTCGCCACGTGGTTCTTTGAAGGTTATCGAAAGTTCGCAATTCAGCCCATGGAATCCGCCGGGGCCAGCGTCACGCATGTCGAGGATATTCACGGACTGTTCGCTCCCGTCTTTGGGATCGCCATGGGAGGCGCCGCTAAGAGGAGTCACGGGGAACTGAATGAAGCCCTCCGGAGTCGCGCTGAGAACCCCGGATATGAAAAGGAGTGAGTCCTGCGCGCTAGGCAGGCCGAGGCACAAGGTCGCGAACAAATGTTTCGCGAGGTGAACTTAAGTCACAGGCTTGTAACCTAAGGTCTGATACGCTCCTGTTCCGTGGCCAAACATATTTTTGTTACGGGTGGGGTCGTCTCGAGCCTCGGCAAGGGCCTCACCGCCGCCTCCCTGGGCCGCCTCCTCAAGTACCGCGGTCTGCGGGTCACGATGCAAAAGCTCGACCCCTACATCAACATCGACCCCGGAACTATGAGCCCCTTTCAGCATGGGGAAGTTTTCGTGACCGACGACGGCGCCGAGACCGACCTCGACCTGGGTCATTACGAGAGATTCATCGACGAGAACCTTCATCGCAGCTCGAACGTGACCACCGGCGCCATCTATCAGTCCGTGATTGCGAAGGAGCGCCGCGGCGACTACCTCGGCGACACCGTGCAGGTCATCCCGCACATCACCAACGAGATCAAGGACCGGATCCTGAGGGTCGGGCAAGCAGCCGAGGCCGATGTGGTTATCACCGAGGTCGGCGGCACGGTGGGCGACATCGAGAGCCTGCCCTTCCTCGAAGCGATCCGGCAGCTGCGGCTGGAGGTCGGCAGGGAGAACGTCTGCTACGTCCACGTGACCCTGGCTCCGTTCATCGGGCCCTCCGGGGAGCTTAAGACCAAGCCCACTCAGCACTCGGTGAGAGAGCTCAGGAGCATCGGTATCCAGCCAGACGCGCTGGTGCTGCGAAGCGACCGGGCCATTCCCCTCAAGCTCAAGCAGAAGATCTCGCTTCTGTGCGATGTGGAGATAGGCGGAATAACCTCTGCGGCGGATACATCGAATATTTATGCAATTCCTTTGGTGCTTCACGATGAGGGCCTCGACGACTACGTGCTGAACCTGCTTCAGATGAAGACCGAACCTCCCGACCTCTCCGAGTGGCGAGCGCTCGTGGACCGCATCGAGCACCCCCGGGGAAAGGTGCGGATCGGGCTCTTCGGTAAGTACGTCGACCTGCCCGACGCCTACCTCTCGGTCATCGAAGCGATCAAGGCGGGCGGGTACGCGGTGGGATCCGACGTGGAGATCGTCTGGGTTGCCTCGGACGAGAAGCAGCAGTCCGAGACCAACGGCAACGGAGCGGACACCTCATCGCTCACGCACCTGACCGCCGGCGGTTTGGAGATCATCGACACCCTCGACGGTGTCCTCGTCCCGGGCGGGTTCGGGATCCGGGGAATCGAAGGAAAGATAGAGGCGGTGAGAATCGCCCGGGAGAAGGGCATTCCCTTCCTCGGCCTGTGCCTCGGGCTTCAGTGTGCGGTGATCGAGTACGCCCGCAATGTGGCCGGCCTGACCGGTGCGAACTCAACTGAGTTCGACGAGATGACTCCCCATCCGGTGATCGACCTGCTCCCGGGACAAGAGGATGTGTTCGAGAAGGGCGGGTCGATGCGGCTCGGCCTCTGGCCCGCGAGGCTCTGGGGGGGAAGCCGAGCCCACTCGGTGTACGGCCAGGAGGTCATCTACGAGCGTCACCGCCACCGCTACGAGGTCAACTCCGCCTACCACTCACTGCTGCAGGAGAGGGGGCTCGTTTTCAGCGGGACCTCGCCGGACGGCAGGCTCGTCGAGATAATCGAGCTTCCGGACCACCCGTTCTTCATGGCCAGCCAGTTCCACCCGGAGTTTCTATCCCGCCCGAACCGTGCCCACCCGCTGTTCAGGGAGTTCGTGGCGGCGGCGGTCAAACGAGCCGTGGATCGAGAGGCGTTTTCGCCTCCCGGAGCGCATCCCGAGCCGGTTGC
Organism: Actinomycetota bacterium; assembly: GCA_040905645.1. Classification (GTDB taxonomy): domain Bacteria; phylum Actinomycetota; class CADDZG01; order JAHWKV01; family JAHWKV01; genus JBBDRH01. Next base: position 7,426 of record JBBDRH010000369.1, on the reverse strand, counting down.
GGCGCCGGAGCCTGCGGCTGCCGAGCGGGCTGCCTCGAAGGCCGGCGCTCCCCGCCCTTAATATCGCTTTCCCAGCTACGCTTTCACCATGACCGGGCACCGCAAGACCCTTGGTTCCACCATCTCTTTTGAAAGCAGCTTCTTTCAAGTCCTCACGGACAAAGTCAGCCTTCCCGACGGGTCGGTGCGGGACTACTACACGGTCAAACACCCTGGAGCGGTGGCCGTCGTCCCGGTGGACGAGGAGGGCAGGATCCTCATGGTGCGCCAGCACCGCCAGGCCGTGGACGACAACCTGCTCGAGCTGCCCGCCGGCAAGCTGGACCCCGGCGAGGACCCCTGGGTGTGCGCCAGGCGGGAGCTGATGGAAGAAACCGGGTTCGCGTGTGAGCGCCTGGAGCTGCTCACCAGCTACTACACCTCGCCGGGCTTCACCGACGAGAGGGTGCACGTCTTCGTCGGCTGGGACCCTCAGTCGGTGGAGGAGCCGCCCGGGTCCGATGGGGGAGAGCCGCTTTCTATCGAGTGGCTCGGCGGGGACGAGGCGTTGCCGGCGATCGACGACGGCCGCATCGTGGACGGAAAGACCATTGTCGGGATTGCCCTGCTGAAACTGCGGGAGCATGCTGAGAAGCACGAAATCGATTAGCCGGAGGTTCCCGTGATCGTTGGCGTTCCGACCGAGCTCAAGAATCACGAGTACCGGGTCGCCCTAACGCCGGCCGGTGCACGGGAGCTTGTCTCGGCCGGGCACCAGGTGCTGGTCCAGCAGGGGGCAGGCGCGGGGTCGAGGATCCTCGACGAGCAGTACGAGCGGGCGGGCGCCGAGCTCACCGACGGGGAGAGCGTGTGGTCCGTGTCCGAGATGATTCTCAAGGTCAAGGAGCCCGTCCCCCAGGAGTTCGATCGCCTGCGGAAGGGCCAGATCCTCTTCACCTACCTGCACCTCGCGGCGAGCATCGACGTGACGAAGGCGCTGCTGGACTCGGGCACCGCCGCGGTTGCCTACGAAACCGTTCAGGACGAGCAGGGCCGCCTTCCGCTCCTGGCGCCGATGAGCGAGGTCGCCGGGCGGATGGCTCCCCATGTGGGTGCGACCCTCTTGGAGAAGGAGCACGGCGGGAGGGGAATCCTTCTCGGCGGCGTCTCGGGCGTCCACCCTGCCAGGGTCGTGGTGCTGGGAGCCGGCATGGCCGGGGCCAACGCCGCCTGGCTGGCGCAGGGCATGGAGGCCGAGGTCGTGGTGCTGGACCGCAGCATCGACAGGCTTCGCTACATCGACTCGATCCACAAGGGCCGGATCCTCACCCTGATGTCGAACCAGACCACGGTCGAGGATTCGGTGCTGCACGCCGACCTGGTGATCGGAGCCGTCCTGGTTGCGGGAGCTCTTGCTCCCCGCCTCGTCTCCACCGACCTCGTGAAGCAGATGCGCCCGGGTGCGGTTCTCATCGACATCTCGATCGATCAGGGGGGCTGCTTCGAGACCTCCCGGATGACCACTCACTCCGACCCGACCTACACGGTCCACGACGTGGTGCACTACTGCGTCGGCAATATGCCCGGGGCGGTGCCGCACACCTCCACCTACGCCCTCACGAACGCCACGCTGCCCTACGTGATCGACCTGGCGAACAAGGGTCTTGCGGCTGCCACGCGGGAAAATCCGGCTCTGGGGAAGGGCCTCAACACCTTCGAGGGATTTGTAGTCAACCAGGCGGTTGCGACGGCCCACGGACTGGACTACCGGCCGGTCTCCGAGCTTCTCGCTTAGCACGAATCCTTGCGTACCGGTTGGTGCGCTGGTAGGTTCTCCATCGTGAGTCATCGACATGGGCAGCTGCTCACGTCGCACCGCTCGTCCGCTGTTCTAAGCCTGCTTCTTACATTGAGTCTGGTTCTCTTGCAGGCTGAACCTGCCCGCGGTGACGACCTGGATGCCATTCGCCAGCGATTGGCTGCTGCCAACGCCGAGACGGCCAGGGTCCTGGGCGAGATCAAGTCGCTGGACTCAAAGATCTTTGCAGTCGGCAGGTCGATAGCAAAGGACGAGCGGGAGACCGCCCGTCTGCGCTCCGAGATCAAGCGGGCGGAGGCCCGGATCGCCGAGCTCGAGGAGCAGATGCAGCGGGTCAGGAGGTCCTCCAACGCCCGGGCTCGCCAGATGTACAAGAACGGCCCGGCCAGCGTTCTTGCGGTGCTGTTCACCGCCGATACCCTCGGCGACCTCCCCAAGCTCGGGATGTTCTGGGAGAGCCTCGCGGAGAAGGACGGAAGAACCTACATCGAGTCGGCGCGGTTGAAGACCGCCATGGGCGAAGAAAGGGCTGCGCTTGCGGGTAACGTCGAGCTGCTGAAAGGGAGGGTCCAAAAGGCCGACGCACAGCAGGAATCCCTCAAGAGCACGCGGGACGAGCGCGCGGGGTCCCTGGTGAAGCTCAAGGACGCGATCCAGGAGGCCATGGCTGCCGAAAAGGCGGTGCTGGCCGCCCGGGCGGCCGCAGTCAAGAAGCCGGCCGCAGGGCCGTGCTCGGCCGGCATGCCGGCCCGGGATCAGAGGCTGGCCGCCGTGCTGGATTGGTACGCCCCCGCCTCGGGCGGCGAATCCTTCGTCCCGGCCAAGCTCGGCCCCACCGGGGTGATCACCACCGGCAGCGCCACCTGGTACGGTCCCGGGTTCGACGGCTGCCGCAGCTCCAGCGGCGCCACCTTCAGGGCGGCTCAAATGACCGCCGCAAGCCTGAGCCTGCCTATGGGCACCTTTTTGAAGGTTACCTTTGGAGGAAAGGCGGTGGTGGTGGTCATCACCGACAGGGGGCCTTATGCTGAGGACAGGGTCCTGGACCTCTCGGCAGCAGCAGCTCGCTCTGTGGGGCTCTCGGGGGTCGGAGAGGTCAGGATGGAGATCCTGCTCCCAACGGAGCCGGCTCCGGCATTTCCGTAATCGACGCCGCCGCACAAGGCAGCGTTTTTGTCTGAGCCGGATCGCTGAGACAATGGTGGTGCGTGTGCCTATCCCAGGCACTATGCTTCGAGGCATCGGGGAGCTGGAAAGGCAGATTGAGTTGGAGTTGACCGCCGAAAGGCTTCAGGAGGCGCTGAATCTTCTGAAGGAAGAGGAGAGCGTGGTGCAGGCCGAGCTGGACGACCTCGGCTTCACCTCGGACGGGAAGGTGGACGTTCATTTTGACGAAGGCTTTGCCGATGCTGCCCAAACTACCTCAGAACGTGCACGGGTTCTGTCTCTGGCCGACGGCCTGAAGCAACGGCTCGATGATGTTCAGGCCGCCCTTCATCGCTTCGAGAACGGGACCTACGGGAAATGTGAGCGCTGTGGCAACGACATCGCTCCCGAGCGCCTGGAGGCGATACCTGCCGCCCGGCTCTGTATGCCCTGCAAGAGCAAGAAGTGAAGCTCTAGCCAAACGATCCCCCGCAAGCATCACGCCCCATAAGCCCGTCGGTTCCGGACAGTCCTTGTTTTGGCGCGCGCGGCTCCCTAGGATTTGACCTCCCGAAGGCAACTTATCGACAAGGAAGTTTGTGGACCGAACCGACAAGAACCGCTTCGCAATACAGCAGGTGCTGGCGGAGCTGTTTCCTCCGGACGAGGAGGAGGGTCATCAGAGTGCCGCGCCGTCCCCGGAGGCGGCCACCCCCGGGCCGGCGGTGGAAGCCCCCAAGGCCCGTTCGCGACCGGCGGCTCGGCCCAAACCGGCGCCCTCATCGCCCGCTCCCGGCCCGGTCAGCGGACGGTCGCTGGCAATGGGGAGGATCGTTGCCGTGGTCAATCAGAAGGGCGGGGTGGGCAAGACCACCAGCACGATCAACCTCGGAGCCGCGCTGGCTGAAGAGGGGGCGAGAGTCCTTCTGGTCGACTTCGATCCCCAGGGAGCTCTATCGGCGGGCCTGGGACTCAACCCCCACGCGATGGACACGACCGTCTACAACCTGCTGCTCGACCGTTCCGTCACGCTCGCGGACGTCGTCTCACCCTCGAAGATCCCGGGACTCGACCTGATCCCCTCCAACATCGATCTCTCGGCCGCCGAGGTGTTGTTGGTCAACGAGGTCGCGCGGGAGCAGCTCCTGAAGAGCGCGCTGGCGCCCGCCCAGGGCACCTACAACTACATTCTGATCGACTGCCCGCCCTCGCTGGGCCTGCTCACCGTGAACGCGCTGACCGCCGCCGACGCGGTGCTAATCCCTCTGGAATGTGAGTACTTCGCCCTGCGGGGCATGGCTCTGCTGATGGAGACGGTCGCGAAAGTGAAGGAGCGGCTCAATCCGGCGTTGGAGGTGCTGGGCATCGTTGCGACGATGCTGGATGCGCGCACGATCCACGGTCGTGAGGTCCTCAGCCGGGTTTCCGAGGCGTTCGGCGACAAGCTCTTCAAGACGGTGATCCACAAAACCATCAAGTTCTCGGAGGCGCCCGTCGTGGGCGAGCCCATCCTCACCTACGCCTCGTCCTCCAACGGCGCCCAGGAGTATCGCGATCTGGCCCGGGAGGTGATCCTGCGTGACTCGTAGAGCGATCCTGCCCGGCGCCGACGAGCTCTTCCGGAGAACGGCCGGTCCCCAGCCGGTTTCGGACGAGATGCGGCCCGAGTATCCTCTGCACGCCGAGGAAGCTGTTCAAGCAGCCGAACGACGGCCCCCGGTTCCCCCCGCGCCGGCTCTTAAGGCGGTCGAAGCAGCGAGGCCCGAGCAGGCCGCCAGGCCCAGGCACGACGAAAAGGTCACCTTCTACTGCACAGGCTCCGAGCTCACCCGCTTGGAGAAGGCTCGTCTGGCCCTCAGGAGCGAGCACAAGCTCCCATCCGATCGGGGCCGCATTGTCCGGGCGGCGCTGGCCGAGATTCTGGACGATTTCGAGGCTGAAGGCTCGAGATCCGCGCTGATGAGGCGCCTCCGCTCCGAGGGCTGAGCACACCTGCCCCAACTCGACGGAGACTCGTTCGACTCTGTCCACTTAAAAGGAAGGACGGAGACTTGTCGACAAATCCACTTGGGGAGGAATGGACTTGTCGCCCTCTCCTGAGCGTGAATCTGCCTTAACCTAAAGTTGAAGTTGAGATACCGGCCTGCATCAAGTGGTGCTTGATGGTTGGGGACGGCGCGGGTTGTGCGGTCGTTAAATCGACTTGTCGATAAGGCGATCCTGGACGGGCATCAGGCTCCGGCGACCAGGGTGTAGATGAACAGGACGACCGCGTCGATTATCGGGCGCGCGAAGGTTGGGAACAGGAAGAAGGCAAACACGAGCAGGATCACGAAGCCCCACTTGTCCAGGAAGTAGACGATCTCCTGCTTGTCCGGAGGCAGGAGGGCGCTGAGAATTCGAGAGCCGTCGAGTGGTGGGATGGGCATGAGGTTGAACAGCGCCAGCCCGACGTTCAGGTAAAGGCTGATCACGATGAACCGTCCGAACAGGCCCGGCGGACCCGTCTGGCTCAGCTGTGTGAGAACGAACGCAGACAGGAACGCAAGGATTATGTTGACCGCCGGTCCCGCAATCCCAACGAGTGCCGCCCCGAAACGTGCGCTCCGGAGCTTGTTCGGCGCAAACGGTACGGGCTTTCCCCACCCGAACCCGACCATGACGAGCATGAAGGTGCCGACTGGATCGAGATGACTCATCGGGTTGATCGTGAGCCGGCCGGCTAGCTTGGCGGTCGGGTCTCCCTGGAGGGTGGCTGCCTGGGCGTGACCATACTCGTGAAGCGAGAGGGCAATAATGAATGCCACGGCCAACAGAATAAAGCTGGCAATATCTGGGGGGTTCCTCAGGATGTACTCGAGCACTTGATTCCAAGCATAAGGCCACGGATTGTCGAGCCCGACGAGCGGGGGTTGCCGGCCCGTCGGTCTCACTTAAGAAGGAAAGGGTTATGGCGAGAGTCTTTTCAGGGGTTAAGCCCACGGCCGACGTTCCCCATCTAGGCAATTACATAGGCGCTTTTCGCCAGTGGGTCGCTCTTCAGGAAGAACATGACTGCTTTTTCTGCGTCGTCGACCTGCACAGCCTCACCGTTCCGTGGGACGCCAAACTGCTGGGCACGCGCTCACGCCAGACCGCAGCAAGCCTCATCGCAGCCGGCATCGACCCGTCCAGGGCAGTGCTCTTCCTTCAGTCGGAGGTGGCGGCGCACACCGAGCTTGCCTGGATCCTGACCTGCCTTTCCCGGATGGGGGAGCTCAGCCGCATGACCCAGTTCAAGGACAAGAGCCGCAACCAGCAGGGAGAGGCCATCGGGACCGGGCTCTTCTGCTACCCCG
>JBBDRH010000369.1:0-1134 GCA_040905645.1 Actinomycetota bacterium | reverse complement strand
CGCCTATCGGGGGGAGCTGGTTCCGGTCGGCGACGACCAGCGCCAGCACCTGGAGCTCATGCGCAACATCGCCGAGCGGTTCAACCGGGAGTTCGGAGCAACCTTTCCCGTGCCCGAGCCGTACATCCCGGCCGAGGGGGCCCGGATCATGTCCCTCGACGACCCCACCACCAAGATGGACAAGAGCTCGGGCCGGCCCAACAATCTGATCTGGATGAACGACCCCCCGGACGCGGTCAGGAAGAAGATAGCCAAGGCGGTGACCGACTCGGGCAGCGAAATCCGGGCCGGAGCGGACAAACCGGCGCTGACCAACCTGCTGACGATCTACTCGGCGGTATCGGGGAGGCCGATCTCCGAGATCGAGACGGAGTACCAGGGGAGAGGGTACGCCGCGTTCAAGTCGGGCCTGACCGATGAGATCACCGGCTTCCTGGAGCCCTTCCGGAACCGTTACACGCAGGTTCTCGAGGACGGGGCGGAGCTGGATCGGATTCTCGATTCGGGCGCCGGTAAGGCTCAGGCGGTCGCCCAGAAGACTATGAAGGTGGTCCGCGAGCGGATCGGTCTCCGCCGTGCCTAGCGCCGCATTCGAAAATTCCGCGCAGCGGAAGCAGAAATCCTTATGCATTCCGGGTTCTGTCACTAGGGTTAAGGTGTGACCTACGCCGTAAAGCTGGACGTCTACGAAGGTCCTCTCGACCTGCTCCTGCAGCTTGTCTCCAAACAGAGAGTCAACGTTGCCGACATCTGCATAGCCGACGTCACAGAGGAGTTCCTCAGGGTGATGGACCAGATGAGGGAGGTCGATCTCGAGACCGCCTCCAGCTTTCTGGTCCTGGCGGCCACGCTGCTGGAACTGAAATCACTCAAGCTGCTGCCCGACCGCAACCCGGCCGATCCCGAGATCAAGCTACTGCTGGAGGAGAGGGACCGGCTGCTGCACCGCCTGATCGTCTACTCCAGCTTCAAGGAGGCCGGGGCCAAGCTGAGCTTGATGTTCAACGACAACGCCGGGTTCCACTCGCGCACCGCCGACCTTCCGCCCGAGCTGATCCCCGTTTCACACGACATCTTCCTCGGCCTGACGCCGCAGAAGCTTGCCTCGGCCGCGGCGGCTGCGCTCGCCGCGGC
>JBBDRH010000368.1:0-21070 GCA_040905645.1 Actinomycetota bacterium | reverse complement strand
AATGATGCCCCTCCGATGCCGCGGGTCCAGCTCCCCCCGACCGAGCGGATGTGGCTCCAGAGCCCCGCTTCGCCCAGGCGCTGGTAGAGAGTGGTCATCACCAGCCGGGCGCTCAGATCCAGCCGGCTACCTTCGCGTTGCACCTATTTAGTGTAAGAGGGGGCTATTTGCTAAGTTCGGGAACCAGCCGCAGGGTGTCTACCGTGGCTCTTTCGACCGCCTCGGGCGACCAGGCGATGGGAACGCCGGTGCCGGCCTTCCACATCGGAAGCTGATCCTCGTAGTGGGGGGAAAGCGGGTTGCCCGACTGCCCGGAGGGGAGGATCCAGCGGCAGGCGTCCCAGTTCCCGACGTCGGCAACCATGCGCAGCGACGATATGAAGGCGGGATCCCCGGTCGGGTTCAGCAGATCGACCGAGGTTTGGGCGATGGTGTTGGAATCTCCTCCCCAGGTGATGGGCCCGATGTTGAACACCCTGTCCAGCGGCTTCTGCTCGCCGACGGGGTGCCTGAGAACCACCGGGCGCAGCTTGCCCCAAGCCCAGCCACTCGAGTCCTCACCCCACTTCGACCGGAGGGTACGGACCACCGAACCCAGAGCGTCCGCTATCTCTTTGTTCCAGGAGTGGCCAAACCAGTCCTCAGGGGGGTTCCGGAGAAGCTGCACCAGGTGGCCCACGCGCCGGTAGGCAAACGAGGTGTACGGAAGGAGCTGGCCAAATCCCTGGCCCAGGGCCCACCGGGAGCTCCGAGGGGCCTTGGCACTCACAACTCTGTTCGCCATCTCCGCAACAAAGAGCTCGAAAATGGCGGCTCCGGGTGAGTCTGAAGAGACCGTGCCGTCCCACTCCTCGAGAAGCCTGAGCGCTACCGCGGTGTCTGCGTTGGTGGGCTTAGTCTCCAGAACCACCCGCTTGATTTCGCGCCACGGGATGGACTGCTCGTCCAGCTGCATCCTCTGTGCCGCCGCTACGTCCCAGTCGGAGCTCCGAGCGAGCATCTCCAGAATCCGGGCGAGCCGGTATCCATCGATCCAGTCCACCCCCAGGAAGGGTTCGGCAACGTCCGGATAAGGCCTGGTGTTGGCCGTGGCCAGATATCCGCTCTCGGGATTGGACAGGTGGGGCATCTCTGCGAAGGGAACCGGCTCCTCCTCCCACCCGACCGACGGGTCCCAACCCTGCAGCGGTATCGTCCCCCAGCCCTTCTTCCGGCGCGGCACGTACCCCACGAGCTGCCACCCGATGGTGCCGGACTCGTCCGCGTAGCTGAGGTTGAGATCCGGCCCGGGCCATCGGGCGAATGCCCCCCGGAACTCGTCGAAGCTCCTGGTGCGATGTACGCGCAGAAACCCCTCCACCGGGTGATCCCCCAGCCAGAAGGAGCCCAGCGACAGCGCCCCCACCTGCCCGTCCAGGGCCGGACTGACCACCGGCCCCCGGGGCGTCACGACGACGTCCTCCGTCATCGCTCGCTTGTATCGGACCTTGATCTCCTCGTGCAGCACCTCGCAAGGTACGAACTCGTCCCCCGACCGCAGGCTCGTCCCATCAGGCCCCACCTCCTCCTGGAAGAGGTCGGCGTTGTCGAACAGAGCCGCGGTGATCCCCCAGGCCGCATACCCGTTGTGGCCCACCTCCACGGCCGGGCCGCCCACCAGCGTCGCACCCGCCACTCCCCAATCCGGCGTCGTCAGGTGGGCCAGGTACCAGGGCGATGGGAGCAGGGGAGGAAGGTGCGGGTCGTTGGCCAGCAGCGGACGGCCGCTGGCGGTGCGGCTGCCCGCGATCGCCCAGCTGTTCGACGCACCCCCGCTCCCGACTACGCCGGCAAAGGCCGACAGGTCCTCCGCCAGGTGGTCGATCGCTGGAGCCAGATCTCCCGAGGCCTCGGGGACGCCCTGCCATGCGGTTCCATGGCTTGGGTCCAGGGCGCTCATCGCTTCCGGGCCGTCCGCCAAAAGGATCTTTAGCCGGGCAAGCTCCATATCGGCGTTGGTGGCAAACAGGAAGGACTGAAGCTTGACCATGCCCACCACATCGGCCGCCTCCCAGGGGGACGGGCGGGACCGGAGCAGAGCGAACTCGTGGGCCTTGCGCGGCAGCCCGTGGGTACCGCCCGAATTGACTCCCCGGACATAAGCCTCGATGTTGGCCCTGATGTCTGGCGCAAACTTTGTGAACTGCCCCGCATTGTTGCGGCTGAAGCCTATGCGGCGCGAAAGACGGTCGATGGCGATACCGTCCTTGCCGACCAGGGCTGCGAGGGTGCCCCGGATCAATCGCAGGAAGGTTTCGAGCTGGAAGGTCCGATCCTGCCCGTGGCAGAAGCCCAGGCCGTACCAGGCATCGGCTTCGCTTCCCGCCTCGATGTGAGGGATGCCCCACCTGTCGCGCCTTATCGCCACCGGCGCGGCCAAACCCGGAACCCCCAGCTCGCCGCCGGTCGTCGGGAGCCGGCGGCCCAGCATGGCGCCGAAGATACTGCGGGCATTCATACGATGGAGCTGATACGACCTAAACAAAACCCGGCCGGGGATCCCGGCCGGGTTTTGATGAGTACCTGAACTGGTTGGCTAGAGCCGACCGGTCTTTACCGTCAGCTTCTCGGTGAGTCCGTAGAGCAGCGGAAGCGCGCCCGAGATGACTCCGAGAGTCCTGTTGATCTGTCCTACGCCGGGAAGAATGATCTCGGCGTTGCCCCGGATGTCCGAAACGTGCCGGGAGCAGGTGGCGAGGTTGCCATTGATGTTGTTGAGGAGTCTGATGATCACCGTCAGGAACCAGAACAGCACTCCGAGAAACAGTAGGAGAACAGCGACGGTAAGAAGGATAATAGTTGCCATTATCGCCTCGCTCCAATCTCGCGACCGCCCAGCGTCTTGCGTCCGCCACCGGTCATGACCCGGGTCAGGAACAGATGGTGCTGCAGACCTTCATTCAGAATTGCATCGACGCCGCCGGCGATGATTGGGATGTGGGATGTGGCGGCAACATTGTTGGAGGTCCGGGCGAGAACGTTCTCTACTCCGACGACGCCGTCGTCAATGTCCTGCACCAGCCTGACCAGCAGAGTGAGCAGGGCGATAACCACCAGAACGACCACAAAGCCGATGCCAATAGCTACGTACCAGAAGGTCACCTCTGAGAAGTGGTAACCACCAACTTGAGCTAAAACCATTCCCTAACCTCCGAGTCCTCTGCGAGTAGCGGAAAGGCCGCCAAGAATCGCTACCGCGTGGTCAACAGTCCTTGACAGATCGTGCAGCGGGGAAGTCTGAACGAAGCACTCTTCAAGTCCCGCGATGATCGCCTGTGCCTGGGTTCCGATCTTCCGAGCCAACATGAGGATCGCCTGCACCTCGATGACGATGATCACGATAAGCGCAAACGTTATGGCAAACCCCATATACCAACCAAAAAGGTGTGGTTCGTCCGGAATATGGGCCGCTAAAGTTGCTCCGTTCATAGGTCTCCTTCCGAATCCCTCAAGCTTTGGGCACTGCCCCCACTACTACTCTTCGACTTCAGACTGTCAAGCCTAATGAAAAAACCTCACAGAGGGAAACTCAGGCCGCCCAAACCTCAAAAAAGAGCTTTCCGAATCACTCCGTGCGAGATTGTACACCTATGTGAGACTTTGTGGTGACGACTCATCGCGGTTATTTACGAGGATTCTTTCGCGCTGAGAGTGATCGCCTCGTTCAAGCCCGCGAAGAACGGGCTGTCGAGAGTACTGTTGGTGCTCTACTCCCAACGGACCAGCTCCTCCAGCTCCTGCACGTCGAAGAAGCTCAGCAGCTCGATGGCCAGGGTGCGAGCCGTGGAGTCGCCGCTTTGCATGGCCTTGTTGATGATCGACCTGGAGTCCTCGGTCCAGGCGACGAGGCTGACGCTGTCCTGCTCACTGCGAAGGATCAGCGATAGGCACTGGACGGCTCGCTCCGGGTGCTTTTCGGCCAGATCCTTCAACCTGGCGATCACCTCGGTGGCGGCTTCGAGCTTCACTCCGAGCTCCAGGATCTTGCTCAGCTGCCGTAGGGACCACGAATCTTCGAGCTTGCCGGAGGCAAACCACCATCCAAATGACGCAAGCTCCTCGAAATGGGCGGCCGGATCTTCCGCCTTCTCGACACTTTGCACCCTCCGCTCCCACAAATGCCTGAGCCGAAGCTCGAAGTCCCGGGGAACCTGCCCCGGCTGGGCGTTGAGCGTCCTTCCGATGAAGCCCAGCGCATGGCGGCGAAGCGTCACCGGCGCCTCCCGGAAGAATCTGGCCAGCAGGCCCTTCTCGTCCAGAGCAAGGCCGCCGCGTAGGTAGAACACCATAAGATGTTCGGCCAGGCGGTTCTCGGGGTGCACCTTGTTCGCCGCCCTCTGGTCGAACCTGCCGATCAGCTCGACACCCCGCTCGTACTCCGAGCCCAGAATCCCCAGCAGGTGGTCGTAGGCAGGGCTGAAGCTGATAAGCGCCTCCCATGCTGCGTCCCGCAGAGTCTCCAGGTCTTTTTCGGCGGGGAACACCTCGGCCACACGGGCTTTCGCCCAGGGACCATCCAGCATGAGCAACCAGGCGAACCACCTCCCGTAGACCGCACGGATAGCCGGCGACGGGTCGACGGCCGGATCGAGATGACGCTCGAGCACCTCCCGGACCTCGGGCATTGCGTCGAAGCCCTCCCGCAACCGGTTGCGGGCGCCGGCGCTCGCTTCCATGTGGCGCCGCAGCCACAGGGCATATCGGATCACCGCGTGCATCGCCTCGCCCCGCACGGTGCTCACGGATTCCAGGGAGGCATCCACCGGGCGAGCCGGTTGCGGGCCGGATTTTTCGGGGGCGTCGGCCGGTTGGCCCCCCGCAGATACGGCTTGTTCGGAGCCGGTTTTCGGGGGGGAGTCGGGGGGTGTCCCCCCGACTGGGTCGGGGTCGTCGGTCAAAGGTTTGAGCACGTCCCACGCGGTCTGCCTTAGGTCGAAGGGCGTCTGGGCGTTGCCCTGGGTGAACCCCCGGGAAAGGATGCGAGCGACTTCCAGGCGGGCCGGGCGCCACCCGTCCCTTTCGTCGATGGGCTGCTCCACGGCCCAGGCGCACAGATCCAATACGGGGGGCCAATCGAACGTGAACGCCTCGGCGCCCTCCCGCAACCCCTGCAGCACCGCCCAGATATAGAGCGGGTTCAGGCCCTTGAACCGCCGGGCCACCCTGCCGAACTGGGCAGGCTCGGTGGCCACGACCTGGGCGAGCTTGAGAGCCAGGCCTTCGATGGTCGGGTTGCCCAACCCTGGGGTGGGCTTCCAGCTCGCGAGAAACTCGAGGACCTCCTCGATCCGGTTGAAATGGAGGCCCTCCGCCTGGATCGGCGTGGTTGGGTCGGGACGGTTCCCCGCGTGGTGTATGACAAAATCCGCATGCTCGTCGGCACCGTGCGCCTCCGCAAGGGTCTCGAAGGTTGCCGTCTCCGCCTCGGGAAGGTACTCCTCGAGCACGGAAAGCCGCTTGAGCTGCCACCTCTGCTGGTACCGTTCGGCACCCTCGGGCGATTCGTCGTCGGGCAGGGGCGAGTCCGGATCGTGCAGCCAGAGCTGAAAATCGGGACCCTCTGCGATCCACTGAAAGATCGTCCGGTGCTGCTCGGGCCCCAGCCGCTCGAAATGGTCCCGCGCGAGCAGCAGGTACTCGTGATGGAAGTGGGGATCCTCGAACAACCGGCGATCCATCAGCCGGCTGAGAATAATCTCCGGAGCAACCTCCGGCCACACCCGCAACAGGTGGAGGGCGGTCCTGGTGAAGATGTGCCGGCCCCTTTTTTCGAGCAGCTCCACCATCCGGGGCACCAGGAAGGGCTGCTCCCGGGCGATCTGCTCGGCGGTCTCCACCAGCACCGCCACCAGCGAGTCCCTCAGGGTCTTGTCGGCATTCTGCTCGGTGGGGTGGATGGCCGGCCGCCACAGATACGAGTAGTCGATTGGGGCCGGCCCCTCCCCCGGCCTGAAGGAAAGCTCGATGGCAGACTCGAGCAGATCGCACACCGATTCGAGCGCCGCAAGGGGCGCCGCGGTCACCAGCGCAGGGAAATCCTTCTCCAGGATCTGCTCGTAGTCGTACTTGCCAAACCTTGCCCTCGGCTCAGGGGCCAGGCGAAAGGCGTGAGGCGCCTGGGGGTTTTCCTCCACCCTGACCTCGAGGAGGGCCGCCGTCAGCTCCAGAGCCTCGTCGATGCGTCCGCCCTCGGCAAGACGCCGCACGAGCTTGCCCAGCTTCTCGGGAAGGTGCAGCTGGTAGGGGGACTGGAGCCACTGCTTGGCTTTGGCAACAAAGGAGCCGGCAAGGTCGGCGGGAACGGCCAGGGCGACGTCGGCCAGGTCCTCGTGGACCTGAACGTTGTCGGCGTGCGCCACCTCCAGGGAGACCTGCTGAACCTCCTTGGGGCTGAACGGCGCCATTCGCGCGAGGTATCTGGACTGCGGCCACGGCGGCGAGCCCACCGTCTCCTCTGCATAGTCGTAGATGGGGTCGGGCGGCGTCTTGAAGAGGCCGGCCTCCTTGAGGGGCTGGATCCACGCCGGATTCTTGAGGTTGTCGAAGAAGTGACGGCGCTGGAGGGCGTTCGAGATGAGCCCGGTGACCTTGCCGACCTGAGAGGTGGAGGGGGGCGCCCAGAACTTCACGAGATCGGCGAACTCCTGGGGGTCGGTGATCGGCGGTTTCATGATCTCCCCCTGCGTCACGTAGGCGGCGGGAGCATCGTTCACCAGGGTCTTGCCCTTGAGCAGTGGCGATTCGATTCCCGGAGGTGAGCCGGCGCACACCTTGTTGGGAAGGAATCGATCCCACAGCTGCTGTCTGAGCGCCCGGGTCCTGCTGTCCCCACCTCTGCCGATGATCGCGATCTCGGTCAGCTTGGCCAGCTGCAGCTCGATCGCGGCAACCATCGCACACGCATCCAGGAAGAGTCCCTGGATATTGGGTTGGGCCTGATCGAGTATCGACCGGCTCCTGAGGGCAAGCTCCTCGTCGCCGGCCAGCGCGGCCAGCTTCCTTAGTACGGTCGAAGCCACCGCCGCGGCCGAGGGCGTGGCGGGGTCCAGGTAGTCCTTGCGCCTGGGGATAAGCTGCTCGTGATCGCTCCCCGTCGAGAAGAGCCCGCCCTCCTCGTCATCCCAGAATAGGTCCAGCATCTGGCGGCACAGGCGGTCGCAGGCGTCGATCCACTCGGGCTCGAAGGTGACCTCCCACAGGGTGAACAGTCCCTCGGCAAGATAGGCGTAGTCCTCCAGCATTCCGAGCACCTTGTGCCCGTCATCCCGGTAGGAGTGGTAGAGGCGGCCGCTGTAAGCGTCGCGATGGCGTTGCAGGAGGAAGCCCGCAGCCCGCCGGGCGGCCTCGACCAGATCGACCCTGTCAAACGTCGCCCCCGCCTCAGCCAGCGCACCAATCGCAAGACCGTTCCAGGAGGTGAGGATCTTCTCGTCCCGCACCGGTCTGCGGCGCTCCCCACGCTGCTTGAGCAGGGCGGCCCTTGCCGGCCCGGGCGGGTCGTCGGAAGCTGCCGTGAGGACGCTCTGACCCTGGAAGTTACCACTGCGGGTCACGCCGTAATACTCGATCGCCGAAGGACCGATTGCTTCGAGCTCATCGTACGCCCAGGTGTAGAAGCCCCCTTCCCGGCCCGCCGAGTCCGAGGACTCGCTGGAGTAGAAGGCTCCCCCGGGATCGGCCATGTCCCGCAGCAGATACTCGAGGGTGTCGAGGGCGACCCGCCGGTACAGGGGGCTGTGGACCAGCTGCCAGGCGTGGGTGTAGACCCGGGCGAGCTGAGCGTTGTCGTAGAGCATCTTCTCGAAATGCGGCACTTGCCAGGAGCGGTCGACGGAGAACCGGTGGAAGCCGCCGCCCACCTGGTCGAAGATGCCTCCCAGGGCCATCTTCTTCAGAGTCAGCTCGGCCACCTTCGTGGCCCTTGCTACCCCCCTCGACGAGGCGCGGAGCATGAATTCGAGAGCCGGCGCCTGAGGAAACTTCGGCGGCTCGCCAAATCCGCCGTGCTCCTCGTCGAATGCGGACTGGACCGTGAAGACCGCCTGTTGGAGCAGGGCGGAGCTGAGCGGCTCGGGATCGGGAGTGGTATCGAGCCTGCGCCCAATGTCCTGTTCGATCTCCTTGCTTTTGCGCAGGGTCTCCTCACGCTTTTTCTGCCACAGGACCGCCACCTCGTTGAGGACGCTCCCGAAGGCCGGGAGCCCGTCGCGGGCCTCGGGAGGGTAATAGGAGCCACCGTAAAAGGGCTTGCCTTCCGGCGTCAGGAAAAGGGTCACCGGATAGCCGGCCTCGCCGGTGATGGCCTGGAGCGCCTCCATGTAGTGGGCGTCGACGTCGGGGCGCTCCTCGCGGTCCACCTTGACGCACACAAAGCGGGCGTTCATGAACGCAGCAACCCGCTCGTCCTCGAAGGACTCGCTCTCCATCTTGCCGCACCAGTGGTTGGAGGCGTAGCCGATCGAGAGCAGAATCGGCTTGTCGTCCTTGGCGGCGCGTTTCAGCGCCTCCTCCCCCCAGGGATACCAATCGACCGGCTGGTAGGCGTGGCGCCGGAGGTAGGCGCTGTTCTCGTCGGAAAGGCGGTTCGCGGGAAGCGTGTCGTCGGAGCTCATGAATCCAGGGTAATCGCGTACGGCCTATAAGAAAGACGGCACGAAAAAGGCGCAGGCATGGCCTGCGCCTTTTTCTGAAGCCGGGTTAACTGATCCCGCCGAGCGTGTCGTATACGTTAGCCTGCGCGTTCCGCTGCAGCGGAATCCGGTAGGAGGTGGTCCGGGGACCCCTGCGGGTGCCGGCTCTGGCCGGAAGACTCGAGAGGTCGCCCTTACCCTGCGGGTAGGAGGTGTGCCGGGTGGACTCGGTGGAACGGTTCGCGGCACCCGATCCGCCGCCGGTGAGCGCAGAGCCCAGATCCGCCACGTTGATGCCGCTGCTCTTCGGGGCGCTGGAAACCGGCGCAGCGGCGCCGCCCAGGCCGAGAGCTGCATTTAGCTCGCCGACGGTAACGCGACCGCCCGCGGCGGGGGCGTTCGGCGACGGGACGTAGACATTGGCCGGTGCCGACGGGGCACCCGCCGGTCCAGGTGGGGTCCAGGTCTGAACATCCGGCTCACGCTTCTTGAGCTTCGGGCGCTTCAATACTGCCATCTCTTCCTCCTTCTAACCTTCTGACCCACTAGGGCAAACCAGGGTTGAAACTTTGAGTTGGTCTAATCTACAGCTTCTTGGATATTGAATGCTCAGATCTCCTTCGGAGTTTTAGCCGCAGATTCGCTCAACGGCTTGCCGCCGAGCTTACCGTCCAGGGCAAGCTGGGACTTCCAAGCCTCACGGAAGTTGGTGGCAGCCTCGCCGCGGTCGAACGTGGGCTCGTGGGTTCCCGCCTGATAGGCGGCAAAACCGACCCCTGAGTCCGCCTCGCCACCCTGGGCCATGAAGGTGGTGCCTACGTCCTTCGAAGGGTGACAGGTTTCGTCCTCCTGCCCCAGAGCATCAGCCGAATCCATTTGACCGGACATGCTCCAAAGCGCGCGCAACGCCGCCCGAGCGTTCTCCGCGTCGTCCAATGCAGCCATGGGCACTCCTTTCACGGGTGAAATCTATGTGATTCGGTTATTACCAATCCTATCTGTTCGACACTTATATGGGGCTGAGGCGCGGGGCTAATCGCTATAGCGCTGCTCCAGGCTCCGGTGGTAGTCCATGTTCACGAGCGGCTCGAAATCCTGGAAGGACACCAGCAGGTTTCGGTGATCCCTGAGCGTCCCCTCGCGGCGTAGAAGGCCCAGGGCCTGGATGACCGCGTGGGCCGAGGCGAGCAGCGCCGCAAGCGGGGTCACTATCAGATCGAAGCCCAGGTCGTGCAGCTCCGAATCGCTGAGCAGGGGCGTCAACCCTCCCTCGATCATGTTCGCGACTCTGTGCACTCCCTCCACCTCACGAGCAACTCGCTCCAGGTCCTCGATGCTCCGCGGCGCCTCCACAAAAATTGCATCCGCCCCCAGATCCCTGGCCGCTTTCGCCCTCGCAATCGCCTCATCAAGCCCCAGAGTGCTCAGGGCATCGGTGCGGGCCACCAGGAACAGATCGATGCCGCGGGAGCGCTGGTCGGCGACCGCCTGCAGCTTGGAAAGCCACTCCCGGCGCTCGACGACCTTCTTGCCGGCGAAATGGCCGCACTTCTTGGGCCATACCTGGTCCTCCAGAAAGATCCCGGCGGCGCCTGCGCCGTGGAGCAGCTCGGCGGTCCGTATCGCGCTCAGCGGGTTTCCGTAGCCGGTGTCCGCATCCACGATCACCGGCAGGTCGGTGTTGGAGCAAATGTATCGAGCCGTGTCGGTGATCTCGGACTGAGTCAGGTAACCGTAGTCGGGAGTGCCCAGCCGGGCCGCCGAGACCGAGTATCCGGAAACAAACAGGACCTCAAAGCCCGCGCGGGTAGCCAGGCGGGTGGTCAGCGCGTCGTAGACGCCGGGCATGTTGACGGTCTTCCCCGAGCTGAGATAGCTGCGGATCACATCGGCGGGACTGTCCAAATATCTCCCGAAAATTCCTCGTCAAGCCGAACAACGCAGCTCGACAACGCTACGCGTTGATCCGGGTGGCAATGGTCCTGAAGGCGAATATCCTATTACCCATGTCTCTTATGGACTACGTACGACAAATCCGGCACAACCCGCTGGACATCACGATCGCGGCGGTTGTGATCGTCATCGGCCTCCCGGTTTTGCTTGCCGGGTCGGTAGCTTTTGCCGCCTACCTTTACTTCTCGGCGCTCTCGCCGCCGGTGGCGATCCCCGAGCCCAAGGGGGTGAGCGTCTCTCGGACCAGCCACATCTACGCAGCGGACGGGACCCCGCTCGCCACGCTTCGCGGCGCGAACTACCGTGTCCCGATCGACTACGAGGACATGCCTCTGCACTTCCGGGATGCCGCGGTGGCAAGTGAGGATTCACGCTTTTTCGAACACCGAGGCGTTGACTTCCAGGCGATCGTGCGGGCCCTGACCGAACAACGTACCGCAGGGCAGCGACTGCGGGGGGCCTCGACGATCACGCAGCAGTACGTAGGCACTGTTTTTGTGGGCAAGGAGAGAACCCTGGCCAGAAAGATTCGTGAGGCCCAGGTGGCCACGCAGCTGGAGAAGGAGGTGACCAAGGAAAAGATCCTCGAGCGTTACCTCAACACCGTGTACTTCGGTGCCGGGGCATACGGGGTCGAGGCCGCCGCCAACACCTACTTCGCGAAGCCGGCCTCCGAGCTCACGGTCTCCGAATCGGCCATGCTGGTCGGCCTCATCCCGGCGCCGGGCCGGTACTCTCCCTACCTCAGGCCGGCCGAGGCGGAGCGCCGGCGCCTGGAGGTTATCCGGCTGATGGAGGAAAACGGCAAGCTCAGCCGTTCCGCAGCCCAGGCCGCGAGGTTCGACACCCCCAAGCTGCAGGAATCCAGGCCCACCGAGGAGATTTTCAAGTATCCGTGGTTCGTGGATGCGGTGAAGCGTTATGTGCAGGACAAGTACGGGTCTGACAGGCTCTACAACGGCGGGCTGGAAATCACCACCACCCTGGATCCCCGCCTTCAGGATCTCGCCGAAAAAGCGGTCAAGGAAGCTCTGCCCTCCCCTGCCGACCCGTACACCTCACTGGTGTCCATCGAGCCGGCCACCGGCTACGTGAAGGCAATCGTAGGTGGGCGTGACTACGAGGCCGAGAAGTTCAACATCGGGATACAGGGGCGCCGGCAGCCGGGGTCCTCGTTCAAGCCGTTCGTTCTGGTGACCGCACTCGAGGCGGGGATGCTTCCCAGTCAGACCTTCAACGGTCCGAGGACCATCTGCCTTCCGGAGTGGAGACCCAAATGCGAGGTCAGCAACTACGACGAAGCCGGGTTCGGGACCATCACGATCGAGAAGGCCACCCAGAACTCGGTGAACACCGTTTTCGCCCAGATGATCCTCAAGGTAGGGGCGAAAGAGGTGGTCGATACGGCCGCGCGCATGGGGATCCCCGGCCCCACCTGGCTGCCTCCCCGCTCGGGCTGCACGAAGACCGAGCTGGACTCCTGCCGCACCGAAATCGACCCTCTGCCCGCCCTTGCTCTGGGTTCGGAGGAAGTGACCCCACTGGAGATGGCTTCCGCTTTCGGGACCCTGGCGGCAAGGGGCGAGCACCGGGAGCCCAAGGTGGTCTCGAAGATCACCGATGCAGAGGGGACGATCATCGAGAGCGGGCCCGCTCAGCCGGATCAGGCGCTGGATCAGGGGATCGCAGACAACGTCAACCAGATCATGCAGGGAGTGATTACCGGTGGAACAGGGACGCGAGCCAACATCGGCAGGCCGGCGGCGGGCAAGACCGGAACGGCACAGGACTTCCAGAACGCGTGGTTCGTAGGCTACACGCCAGACCTTTCCACGGCCGTATGGATCGGCTACAAGGAGGCCAACAAGCCGCTCCTCAACATTCGCGGAGTGCCCCGGGTCACCGGAGGAACCATTCCGGCCCTGATCTGGAAGTCCTTCATGGAACCGGCCCTCGAGGGCGTGCAACCCACATCCTTTGCGGAGGCGGAGCGTCTGGAACCGCTCGCGCTGCCCCACAGACCGGATCCGTTCGAATCGCTGGCCGCTTCGCCCGAGCCCACCCCGTCGGCCTCACCGGAGCCGGAGCCAAGTCCCGCTCCGCCCCCGGCCACGGCACCTCCGTCGGTAGGCGGAGGGTTACTGGACCTGTTGGGAATCAGGCCGCGGCCATCGCCCCCTCCCCCGCCGCCGCCTCCCACGACCACCGTCCCGGTGGATCCGAACGCGACGACAGTCCCACCGTACTATCCCCCCTAGGAGGATCAGGCGGCGTGGGAGGCTCAGGTGGCGGCCGGGTCCGGAGTTGGCGCCGCCGGCTGGGTAGCGGGTTGGGTCGGTTTCGGGCTTTCCTGCGCCCCCTGGGCCGGCGCCGGGGTTGCTGAGGGCTCCGCCTTGGGCCGGGTGCCCGGGCACTGAAGAACGAGGTTGCAGGCGTACTTGATCGGCGTCGCCCCACGGCTGGCGGTGGCCGGGCTGGGCGGAGTTGATGTGCCCGAGCTTTTGCTTGTGCTGGTTGTCGGAGCCTTGGAGGAAAGTACGCCCACCACCCGCCCCTGGGAATCGATGACCGGCCCCCCATTGAACTGGGCGGGGGGATCGATGTCGACGACCACTCGGGTCGGGCCGTAGGCGACCAGGTGCGCCTCCTGAGCCGTGGCGCCGGGGTTGCCCCGGGCCGTGCCGAAAACCCACACCGGGTCTCCCTCCTTCAACTCGCCCCTAGTGAAGCGCAGGGTCTTCTTACCGGAGACGTTCAGGACCACCAGGGCAAGGTCCGAACCGGGATCGACCTCAAATACCTCAGCGGAGATTTCGGCAGGGCCCATGCGAACCTGAACGGCACTCGAGTCCGACCTGCTACCGGATACCAGCTGATAGTTGGTCAGAATCCAGGACCCCTGGTCGGTGGTGTTGACGATGAATCCCGTGCCGTTGGTTGCCTTCCCCGCCGAGTCGGTCCCCCGGATCCCGACTATTCCGGGCGCCACGTTTCGGATCAGCTCGCTTCGAGTCCTTTCCGAGCTGTCGGAGGCTGCCGAGACGTTGAGCGTGGCGCTTGCCTGGGGTGCGGAATCCCGCTTCTCGAGCTCGTCCAGCCTTTCCTCGAGCTTATTCTCCAGCTCGGTCTGGGACTCGATGATCCGGCCCTCCATCGCGTTCACCTGGCTCTGATAGACGACGAAGAGCAGCAAACCCGCCAGGCCGGCTCCCACACCAAACATCAGGATCCAAATCGAGAGCTGAACAACCGTCTTGGGCATCATCATCCCGGCGAGGAAATCCTTCCGCTCGCCGCCAAAAGGCTGGCCCCCGGGCGCGGGGGGCGGGGGCTGTTGCCTGTAAGGATCTCTGTAGGGAGGCGGATACCGGTTGGCCATGAATTCCGATCCTATCGCGGGCCGGGAAAGTCGAGAACTGTTCGATCGCTCCCCGGCGGCACTAGGGGTAAAGTAGGGCCTGGGATCGGACGCCCGTTGTTCCGTCTGGGGGCACCAATACCCACGGTGGCCGCTTCAGGCAGATCGCGGAGACTGACGATGCATGCTAAGGAATCCTCAGCCGGCTCGCCGGCCTCGACAAAACCCGGCACGCGCCCAGCACCGGCCGCGCATCGATCGGCCGACCCAGAGGCGCGCCTGGAGTGGCTGGGTAAGGCGCCCAATCTCAAAAGCATCCGTTTAAAAGATCGAGCCGCGGCCGATCTCGAGTGTCTGGGCGTAGGGGCCTTCAGTCCTCTCGAGGGGTTCATGAGCAAAGGAGATTACGAATCGGTTCTCAAACACATGCACCTGGAGTCGGGTGCACCGTGGACCCTGCCGGTCACTCTTTCGATTGATGACGAGCAGCTCGAGGCCATTCGGGGCTCGGACGAGGTGGTTTTGGTCTCCGGCGACTCTCTGCCGCTGGCCATACTCGACATCGACGACATCTTCGCCTACGACCGCCAGGTGGAAGCCCGGCACGTGTTCCGGTCCGAGGACGCCAACCACCCGGGGGTCGCAACCTTGAACGCTCAGGGCGATCATCTGGTGGGAGGCAAGGTCACGGTACTGGATCTCCCCCCGGGGCGCCCCTTCGAAAAGGACCGGCTGACCGCAGCAGAGGTGCGCGGGCTGATTTCCGCCAAGGGTTGGACGACCGTATGCGGCTTCCACGCCCGCAACGCCATTCACAGAGCACACGAGTACCTGACCAAGTGCGCCCTGGAGCTGGTGGACGGCCTGCTTCTTCACCCGAGCGTCGGCGACGGCAAGGGCGAGGAGATCTCCTCAGACGCCCGCATGGCCTCGTACAAGGATCTGGTGGAGAACTTCTATCCGCCGAGCCGGGTTATCCTCTCGGTCTTCCCCGGGCTGGCAAGGTACGCAGGCCCTCGCGAGGCGGTGTTCCACGCCCTGTGCCGGAAGAACTACGGATGTACGCACTTCATCGTCGGCCGGGATCACGCCGGGGTGGGCAACTACTACGGCTCGTTCGAAGCCCACGAGATCTTCGGCGAGTTCACACCGGCAGAGCTCGGCATCACCCCGATATTCGTGGACCACGCCTTCTGGTGCCGGTTGTGCGATCAGATGGCCACCGCCAAGACCTGCCCCCATCCGCCCGAGGAGAGGGTGGCGCTGTCCGCCACCGAGGTCAGACGCCGGCTGGCAAGCGGTGAGGCGATACCGCCGGAGTTTGCGCGTCCGCGAATCGTCGAGGTGTTGCGCCGATCGTTTAGATCCGGCGGCGGATGATCGAGCGGGGATGTGTGATCTGGTTCACGGGACTATCGGGGGCGGGCAAGTCGACCATCGCCGAGGTCCTGAAAACGGAGCTGCTCCGGTTGGGCCACAGGGTGGAGGTCCTGGACGGGGACGTCGTTCGGGAAAACCTGTCGAAGGGGCTCAGCTTCTCCAAAGAGGATCGCGACATCAACATAATGCGCATCGGTTTTGTCGCCCATCTTCTCGCCCGAAATGGAGTGAAGGTCATCTGCGCGGCGATCTCGCCCTACCGGAGCGTCCGGGACCAGGTGCGGGCGATGGTGGGGGGCTTCGTCGAGGTCTACATCTCCACGCCCCTGGAGGAGTGCGAGACCCGGGACGTCAAAGGTCTCTACCAGAAGGCGAGGTCGGGAGAGATCAAGGACTTCACCGGTGTGGACGATCCCTATGAGCCGCCGCTGGACCCGGAGGTGGAGATAAACACGGTGGGCAGGACCCCCGACGAGTCCGCCTTCATGATCCTCGAGGAGATGCAGGCTAGAGGCTATCTGTAGCTTCCTGCGCGGCCGTTTCGACCACCGGCGAGACCTCTGAGGTGCAGTAGGGGCATCTGCTCGCCTTCTTGGGGATCGAGCTCAGGCAGTAGGGGCAATCCCTGACCGAAGCTTCGACAGGGGTGCCCGGCTTACGCCGCTCGGACAGCCGGTTGATGGGTTTGATCACAAAAAAGAAGACCGCGGCTGCGATCATCACCAGCGAGATCACCGAGTTCAGGAACAGGCCGAGCCGGAACTCGCCCTTTCCGACGTTGAACGCCAGGTCGTTCTTGAAGTCGGGGGTTCCGAAAACCCCGAGCAGCGGGGTGAGGACGTCCTGCACCAGGGACGTGACCAGCGCTCCGAAGGCGGCCCCCATGACCACTCCGACCGCCAGGTCCACCACGCTGCCCCGCAGCACGAACGTCTTGAACTCCTGAATTACGCCCTTGTTCGGATCCATGGCGTCTCCTCTCCCACCCATGCGATGGCTCATCGAACAATGGTCTTCCGTGCCGCGAGCAGCTTCTCGCGCAGCCTTACGACCTCTCCCACAACAATTACCGCCGGCGATCCGAACCCCTGCGCTGAAGCGTCCGCGGACAGCTTGCCGAGCTCGGAGACGACGACGCGCTGAGAGGGCAGCGTGCCGTTCTCGACTATAGCTGCGGGTGTCTGCGGGCTCAAGCCTCCCTCTACGAGCCTCTCGGCAATCTCCTGGAGGTTCTTCATCCCCATCAGGATCACGATAGTCTCCGCGCCCGCGGCGATCGCCGTCCAGTCGACGCTCTGAGGGCCCCCGCAGTGGCCGGTCACAATCGCAAACGACGATGAATACCGGCGGTCGGTGACCGGAATGCCGGCCGCGGCCAGAGCCGCAGTTGCCGACGACGCGCCGGGCACCACCGAATATTCGACGCCCGCGGCGGCGAGCGCCTCGGCTTCTTCGCCTCCCCGCCCGAAGACGAACGGGTCGCCGCCCTTGAGCCTGACCACCTTCTTTCCCTCCGTCGCCAGCCGTATCAGCAGCGCGTTTATCTCCTCCTGGGGCGCCGAGTGTGAGCCGGGAGCCTTTCCCGCGTAGATAGCTTCTTTTCCTTCGATCAGCTCGGGGCTGACCAGCCGGTCGTAGACCACGACGTCGGCCCCAGCGAGTACATTCCTGGCCTTGACCGTTATGAGGTCCGGATCTCCCGGTCCCGCCCCCACTATCCAGACAAATCCGCGCGGACGGCCCCCCTCCGGCTCCGGCAGGTTCAGATCTGCCCACAGCAGGTCCTTCGCCTCCTGGATGCGGCCCTCTTTGACCATCTTCAGCAGGTCCCTGTCCATCGCCCGCTCCCAGCGCCTGGCCCACTCCTCGAAGTCGACCTCCCGCACGGCGAGGGCCTTCTGCCTCACCTCCCCCAGCATGTCCAGCAGAGTCGAGTACTCCTCCGAGAACTGAGAGGCGAGCTTGCGGCGCAGCTGTTTGGCAAGCGCCGGCGCCTTCCCCCCGGTGGAGAGCGCCACAATTAGATCCCCCCGCCTGATCACTGAGGGAGCGGCGAAGTGACAGTGGTCGGTGTCGTCGACCGCGTTGAGCAGAACCCCCCGCTCGTTCGCTTCGTCGAAGATCCGGGTGTTGGTGGCGGAGTCGTCGGTGGCGGCGATCGCCAGAAAAGCGCCCTCGAGATCGCCGGGAGCATACGGCCTGCTAACGGCGGTGATGGCCCCTTCCCGGGCCAGATCCTCCAGGCCGGCAGTGAGCTCGGGAGCTATCACGGTGACGGCGGCCCGGGCCTCCAGGAGGCTGCGTGCCTTGCCCTCGCCGACGGCGCCTCCGCCGATCACCACGCAGCGGCGGCCCTGCAGCTCCAACATCACCGGGTACCCGAAGGCCATTCTCACCTGCTCCTGGAGCGCCTTGTCGTGCTCGATCCATGTAAGTCTAAGGTCGAGCTCCGAGGTAGGGGTCGGGCGAGCCCTGTTTTTAACCCTCACGAAACATGGGCGAGACTTGAAGGTAACGTTTCGCCCCTAGCCTGTGGCGATGGACGGTGACGTCGCACAGAGTCCGCTCCGATCGATCGACTTGGGGCCGTTGGAAATCGATCTGGAGGGCTACCGGGCCACCCTTTGGCACAAACCGCTCGACCTTTCACCTTCGCAGCTGGAGATGCTCGCCATCCTGGTCGCCAATCACGGACGGGTCACCTCCCGTGAGGAGCTGTCGAAAGCGGTGGGCCTCCGCCGGGGGCGATCGGTGGATGTGATGCTCTGCTCGCTCCGCAAGGAGCTGGGTCACGAATTCATCCGCAACGTGCGCAATCGCGGCTGGATCGTGGACCCCAAGACACTCATGGACATCTCGAAGCCGGCCTAGTATCACGCCCCAAAATCGGGGCTCCAAAACGGCAGGCCCGAGGCCTGCTGTCGGGCCCTAGATAAGTTCCTGCTCCTGCAGGAACTCTCGTGCCACCGCCCCCGGATCGTCCTGCTCCAGCTCCACCTTTGCGTTGAGCGCGGTGATGTTCTCGGTGGTTATCTTGGCGCTGACACCGTTCAGAAGCTCCTCGATCTCATCGTTCAAGACGTCGTTGCGGATCACGGGAGCAATGTTGTCGGCCTTCTGCAGCTTGCGGTCGTCCTCCAGGACCACCCACCCCTTGGAGGCGATGATCGACTGGGTCGAGCAGAGCAGCGCCACATCGACCTTCCCCGCGTCCAGAGCGTTGGCGGTGGCCGAGTCACAGGCCCCGATCTTTTCCACGGTTCCGAAGGTGATGCCGTAGGTGTCACGCAGCCCGGGAATGCAGAAGGGCCGTGCCTCACACTCGGGAGGGCCGGCCATGCTCAGCTGGGAAGCCACCGGCGCCAGGTCGCTCATCTTCGTCAGGTTGTGCGTGTCCGCAGTCTCCTTGGTCACGACGAATGCGTTCGTGTCGTTTGCAGGAGAGTAGTCCAGCAGGGTCAGACCCTTCGGGTCCAGCAGGGCCTTCAAGGGTTCCACGTTGCCCTCGGCATCGGAGGATGGGGAGGCGTTGGGGTCCAGGTAGGCGAGCAGAGTCCCCAGATACTCCGGCTTCAGATCGATCTCCCCCGACTCGAGCGCGGGCTGCGATATCTCCCGCCTCTGCAGGTTGAGCTGCCGGTCGACGTTGTATCCGGCATTCTCGAGGACCTGTGCGTACATCTCGGCGACTATCTGGTTCTCGGCAAACGATCCCGAGACGCCGACGGTCACGTCGCCCTTGCTCGGTGTGTCCTCGGCTTCGCCGCCCCCATCGTCCGACTGGCAGGCACCCAGTAACAGCGTAACCAACAGAAGGAGCGCTCCCAGGACAACCCCTCTACGACTGTGCATAGACTGCCTCCCTATCGGTGAACCCTGTGATGAACCGAGAATGGGAAAACCCTATCAGCTTGTCCGGACCGGGTTTACCCATCGATTGACCGCCCCGAACGCCAACTCCGTCACGATTGCCTTCCCCGCCACCAGGATTGCCCCGCCCAGCGGCAGCCCGTTGTTTCGCTGCGCGAACCCGTCGATGATGAATCTCCCGAGGCCTCCCCACGCCACAACTGCACCCAGGGTGGCGGTTGCGACCACCTGAACCGCTGCCGTTCGAAGCCCGGCGACCATGAGGGGAGCGGCCAGCGGCGTTTCCAGCCTGAAGAGGATCTGCCTCTCGGCCAACCCCATCCCGCGGGCGGCCTCGACGGTGTCGGGATCGACCCCCTTGATCCCGACGTAGACATTGGTGAGGATCGGCGGGATCGCCAGCAGGAAGAGCGCGATGAGGGTCGGCCAGTAGCCGATCCCGGGCAGATAGCGCAGGGTGAAGGGGAACACGAAAGCGAGGATCCCAAAGGAGGGAAGCGCCCGGCCCAGGTTGGCGACCGAGACCACAAGGAACTCGAACCTTCTCTTGTGTCCTATGTACATCCCGACGGGGACGGCAATTGCGGCGGCAAGAAGGGTGGCGATCACGGAGATCTGGGCGTGCTCGGTCAGGCGGACGGCGATCCCGCCGGAGCCCCTCCAGCTGGCGGGATCCGAGAGGAACCGGAAAGCCTCGGCAAATGGATTCACAAGGGCCACTAGACCGCGATGCTTTTGGCCGAGCGCCTCGCCCACGGCATCAAGACGCGCTGGGCTCCCAACAGTGCTCCGTCAAAAACGATGGCCAGAATCATCGATAAAAACGCCCCCACGATCGCCGCCGTGGGGAAGAAGCGCTCCAGTCCGAGCAGGATGAAGAACCCCAGGCCCCCTTTGCCGAACAGGGCGGTGACGGTGACCAGGCCGATGGTGGTGACCGTCGCAATCCGAAGTCCGGCGACGATCGCAGGGAGCGCCAGCGGGAGCTCCACCCGCCACAGGGTTTGGCGGGGCGTGAGCCCCAGCCCCTGAGCCGCCTCCTTCACCTCCGCAGGGACGCCATCGAGGCCGACGAAGATGTTACGGATCAGGATCAGAAGCGTGTAGCTGACCAGCCCGATCTCGGCCGTCAGGTTGGTGAGCCCCGTGTAAGGCACGAGGAACGCGAAAAGGGCAATGCCGGGGATCGTGTAGAGCAGCCCGGTGACCCACGAGATCGGAGGGTAGAGCCTGCGCTTCCGGTAGGAGAGGATCCCAAGGGGGAACGAGATCGCAAAGCCCACCACGATCGCGATCACGGTGAGCTGGACATGCTGAATGCTGCGCTCGTAGATGGCGTCCAGGTTCCGGGCTATCCAGTCGAACCGCAGAAGCTCCGTGTTCACCAGGACAGTTCCCGGCTCAGGGTCTCCATGGTGAGGGTTCCGAGGTAGGTGCCGTCGGAACCGACCACCGCAGCCTCCCGAGCACCGGAGGCGACCATCGCATCCAGAGCCTCCCGCGCGGTGCCGTCCGGAGTGACTACGGGCGCGGCATCGGCCCGGGGGCGGTGATCGAGCTCGATGTCACCAACCAGGATGAGCCCGAGACGCCGCAGGCCCTTCTCCGGCCCGACGAACTCGCTCACGAACCCATTGGCCGGCTCCTTCAGAATCTCCATAGGGGTGGCGTGCTGTTCGAGGATGCCCCCGACATTGAGGAGTGCGATGCGGTCGGCCATCTTGATCGCCTCGTCGATGTCGTGAGTCACGAAGACTATGGTCTTCTTCAGGCCCTGCTGGATCTCCAAAAGCTGATCCTGAAGCCGCTCCCGGACCACGGGGTCCACCGCCCCAAAGGG
>JBBDRH010000367.1:0-3572 GCA_040905645.1 Actinomycetota bacterium | reverse complement strand
GTCGATGGCTCGGGTGCCGGGAAGGCTCTGGCAGAGACCGAGACTGCGATCCGCGCCCCCGCAACCCCTCCGGGAGAGCTGGCGGCGCTGGGCCGCCGCCAGCAGGTCCTCTACCGCACGCTGGTGTCGAACCCAGCCTGGCGGGCGGATGCCCTCGCACAACTGCCTCCCGCTCTTGTTCCCGTCGCCAATGCCAACATCGAAGCGGGAGCGGAGCTGCGGGCACTGACGAGCCCGCAACAGAATCTGCCCCCCTGGAGAATCGTCGAACCACCTCCGGCGAACGAGCTGCTCGCCCATTACCAGCAGGCGGAGACCGAGTTCGGCATACCCTGGCATTACCTCGCATCGATCCATCTGGTCGAGTCCCGACTCGGGAGAATCAGAGGCACGAGCCCCGCCGGCGCCCAGGGGCCGATGCAGTTCATCCCCTCCACCTGGGCGCGCTACGGCCGAGGCGACATCAACAACCCGCTGGACTCGATTCTCGCCGCGGGAAGGTACCTCAAGGCGGCCGGCGCTCCGGGGAATATGGCCGGGGCTCTGTACGCCTACAACCACAGCGACCGCTACGTGAAGGCCATCACCCTCTACGCGGAGCAGATGATGAAAGATGAGCGGGCCTGGCTCGGCTACTACCACTGGCAGGTGTACTACCGGACGGTGAACGGGGACGTCGAGCTGCCCGTCGGCTACGGGTCCTAGCTCCTTAGGGCTCGATGTTCTGGTTCACGTGGAACAGATTTCCGGGGTCGTAGGCTCTCTTGACCTGGACGAGCCGCTCGTAATTCACGCCATAGTTGGCTGGAGCCCGGCCCTGATCGTCGGCGGCCGCGAAGTTGACGTAACCGCCTTCCTCTGAGTGCGGAGCGGTCCCCTCGTAGTAGTCCCGCACCCACTGGATGTTCGCCTCGTTGTCGGCGGGATCGGCCCACATGCCGGCGATCACCGGTGCGAAGGTTGCGTCACGATGCCCAAACGCCGCCTCCTCCGGTCCCACCCGGTGACATGCGCCGTTGATCGGGTACATGTGCATCGTCGACGACACATAGGGCACCTTAGGACCATGCTCGAGGTGCGCCTCGATCGCCGCGTCGGTCAGCTCAGTGACGAAGTTCGCCTTCCAGTAGTGCTGCAGCCCGGCCGGCACGAGCGCGTCGAATGCCGAATTCAACGCCGGGTAGGGCATCGGTCCGACGAGCTCGGCAACGATGGGAGCGATCTCCCGAATCGGCTTGATAACCTTCTCGCCCTCGTCAAGGGGCCCCGCCCAACAAGTCACCATCACGATCAAGGTGTCACCGTGACGGTCCTCGGGGATGAACGGCAGAGGAGGAGCGATCTGCCACGCCGGAAACCCGCCGAACTGCTCGGGGGCGTCGGCGATGAACTGACGGAAGAACCGGAAGACGTCCCCCGCGTCTTCGGCCTCGAAGAAGATTGGCCCGCCGTAGATGTCCTTCACCGGGTGCAGTCGAAACTCGAACGAGGTGACGACCCCGAAGTTTCCGCCGCCGCCCCGGAGGGCCCACAGCAGATCGGCGTTCTCGTCGGCGCTCGCCGTGATCATCTTTCCGTCGGCGGTCACGACATCGGCAGAGATCAAGTTGTCGCAGGACAGGCCATAGCCGCGGGCGAGATATCCGATGCCGCCTCCGAGCGTCAGCCCGCCGACTCCTGTGGTTGAGATGATGCCGCCGGTGGTGGCGAGGCCGAACGCATGCGTTGCGTTATTGAAGTCGCCCCAGGTCGCGCCGCCCTCCACCCGCGCAGTCCGGCTCCCCGGCTCGACGCGAACTTCCCTCATCAGCGATAGGTCGATTACGATGCCGCCGTCATTGGTACCGAACCCAGGCACGCTGTGGCTCCCGCCCCGGATCGACAGATCCAGATCGTTCTCGCGTGCGTAGTCGACCCCGGCCATCACGTCGGCCACGCCCTGCGGTCTGACTACCACTTGCGGGCGTTTGTCGATCATGGCGTTGTAGACGCGGCGCGCTTGCTCGTAGCCTTCATCCTGGTCGGTGATGACCTGGCCACGAGTGCGTTCCCGCAGATCATCGAGCGTGGGCTTTCCCATGGCTTGTCTCCTCCTCGCTAAACCCGGATCACCTCGCATTGTGACCCAGGTATCTCTTGGTGAAACCTTGGAGTCCACCAAGCCTTCCGAATCCGGCTCTGTGGCCCCGGGACATCGTCAACACCTATTTCGGAGTGACCCTCGGACCTGCCCCTCCCTTCACGACCCACTCGCTGAGAAGTAGATAATGAGTCGAACGACAAGCGTAAACCAGCAGAGGAGGATCGAGAATGAGTTTGGGAAGAGTAACCCCGACGATTGCCGTCTCGGACATGACCCAAGCGAAGGCTTTCTACGAGGTCAAGCTTGGTCTGCAAGGCGGGGAGGATCAGCCGGACGGCGGCCATGAATATCCATGCGCGGGAGGAACGTCGATTCACCTCTATCCCTCACCAGCAAATGCTGGCAAGTCGCCCGCCACGCTGGCAGCCTTCGAGACCGATGACGTCGACAAGACCGTCGATGAGCTGTCAAGTAGCGGGGTCATCTTCGAGCAGTACGGCGAGCCCTTCAATACCAATGAGAAGGGCATCTTCGACATGGGCGGTCAACGGGGGGGATGGTTCAAGGACCCCGACGGGAACATCCTCGCGGTGTTCGAGCTTCCAGCAGCTCCCTAAGGGCTACTGCGCTCTGGTCAGGCTGGCGTCCTCGTCTGCGAGTTGGTGCAAGTCGGTTTTCTTCCATCCCGGATCAATCGTGCGCAAGCAGCAATCTTTGAATCTGGTTCCATCTCGGGATCGCCGCCGCGATCTAGCCCAACCACGGCCTTCATTACCTCGTCTTTGAGATAAAACCCGAGAAACCGTCTATATCACCGCGGAGTGAACCGAGCGCGGCTAAGGGTTGCCCCCTCCAGATTTTTCCTTGCCTGTCGCTTAGTCTGAGGCGAGAATTTCCAGGTCAGGCGGGAGAATGCCATCGATACCAGCCAGCTCGTAGGCCGAGAGAGGGAGCTTGAATCTCTGTCTCGCTATTGGGACGAGGCTTTCGCCGGCAAGCCCCGCTTCGTTCTATGCCGCGGTGACCCCGGGGTCGGAAAAACCAAGCTGGCGGAGGCATTGTCGGCACAGATAACCGGCCGCGGCGGGGTTTGTGTATGGGGCAGGGGGGCCGAGGCGGAGGGGGCCCCACCTTACTGGCCCTGGCGCAGGACCCTGGTGAACCTGGCGGCACAGGTGGATTATGAGCGGGTCCTTCAGGAGTCTGGGGCCAGCGCCGGCGATCTCGTGCTTATTGCGCCGGAGTTGAGGAGCTTCGGTCCGGAGGAGCAGGCCTCCCAAGAGACGGTCGGAAGCGAGCGAAGGTTCCAGCTCTTTCAATCGGTTGGTAATCTCATCAAAACCGCGGCGGCCGGCCGCGGCCTTCTGATCATCCTGGAGGACCTTCATGGGGCAGACCAGCCCACCCTGCTTCTGCTGATGCATCTGGTTCGATGGGTCGCCGATGCGCAGATTCTCCTGCTGGCCACCTTCAGGCCACCCGAACTCAA
>JBBDRH010000366.1:0-3602 GCA_040905645.1 Actinomycetota bacterium | reverse complement strand
TTAGCTGCGACTCGAGAATCCATCAGAGCACCCTATGATTTCCTGGCGGACTGCTCCACAGGATTCTGGCGAGTGAGCGATGTTCTGTGCACGGATCCGGCGGTGGGGGAGGCGGCTCGGGGATGCGTCCTGTAGAGGGCTCCGCTGGTCTGGCTTAACGTCAGAGTCGAGGCTGTTGGTCCCCGAGGAGTGCAGATGTCCGAGCCGAATGCGAAGCCACGACTTCCTCCTCGCTGGTTCATCCGGCTTGCCTGGTTCACCCTTCGCCCGCCTGTACCGTCTGACGGGCGGCCGTCTGGGTCTGTGGCGGACAAAGCCCAACGGTTGGGGCGCCATGCGTCTCAACACTGACTGGCGGCGGACCGGCCTCGAACGCAGCGTCATGGTCGGCTACTTCGAGGATGGGCCGAACCTCGTCACCATGGCGATGAACGGCTGGGGCGAGGGCGAGCCGGCATGGTGGCTGAACATGCAGGCCCACCCCGACGCTCGGGTCGACCTTCCCGACGGGCCGCGTCTGGTCACCGGCCGGACCGCCCGCGGCGAGGAGCGGGAACGCCTGTGATCACGGTGGCGAGAGATCGACAAGAACCTGGACGTGTACGCAGCACGCCGCTCGACGGAGACCGCGGTCGTCATCCTGGAACCGCGGCCGTGAGGCCCCATTCCGCTATGCATGTTCGGCGACTAATCTGGTAGAGGCGGCGGAGGCGGCCGTCCTCCGAGCCCACACCGAGCTCGGGAAGCCAGAGATCACGAAGGAGGCGAGCCGATGTTGAAAGACACCAAGGCGTTCAGCGGCTTCTCGGTGAATGACATCGAGCGGGCGAAGGAGTTCTACGGAGGCACCCTGGGCCTGGATGTTTCGGAGGCCAACGGCATGCTCTCGCTGAAACTGGGCAGCGGTGCCACTGTGTTCATCTACCCGAAGGCGAACCACGAGCCGGCGACTTTCACGATACTCAACTTTCCGGTAGCCGACGTCGACCGGTGCGTCGACGTGCTGAGCAGCCGTGGCGTGAGCTTCGAGCAGTACGACTTTCCCGAGATGAAGACAGACGAGAAGGGCATCATGCGCGGCCAGGGCCGGGGGCCCGACATCGCATGGTTTCAGGACCCCGCCGGCAACATCATCTCCGTGCTCAAAGACGAGGGATGAAGCCAGAAGCGACTTAGCGTTCGAGCGTCAGCGCGAGCGCTCAGACTTCGGCGAGGAGGGCATCGTCTGAGCGACAGTGGCTTCGGTACCTAGCAAAAACTCTGCCGGTATCGGCTAAGCTCGGGGCAGTGTCGGCAGCTCTGTTGGCCGCGGTGCTGGTTGCCTACAACAACCTGATCAACCTGTGGCCCCCGTTTCAAAGGCTCTACGTTTGGATCAACGCGTGCGCAGCGGCAGCGGTAGCGGGCCTTGCCCTTGGTCCCCTGAACCTCGAACCCATCACAGTTGGGCTGACGGGAAACACCCTATCGGAGGCGGGGGCCGGTGCCGCGGCGGGAGTGATTCTGACCTGCCCTCTGTATCTGGCTCTCGCATCTCCCCGCTCGACAAAGCTGATAGCGGATCGACGGCTGGACGATGTCGACGTCCGGGAACTGCTGCAGCGCGTTTTCTACCGAGTCCCCCTGGGAACGGCTCTGCTCGAGGAGGTGGCTTTTCGAGGAGTGCTGTTTGGCCTGCTCCTCGAGAACGGAGTCGCGGAAGCTGCCGTGATTTCGAGCGCGGCCTTCGGCTTGTGGCATATCGTTCCTACGTTCGAAACGGCAAGAGTGAACCGTGCTCTCAGCGGCTCCATCCGATTCTGGGCGATTGCTGCCGGAGCGGTTGCCGCCTTCGGCGCCGGCCTGGTTTTCGTGTGGCTGCGCGTCCTGACCGGAGGGTTGGCGGCTCCATTCGCCATGCATGCGGCGGTGAACTCGTCGGCCACTCTGGCAGGATTTCTTGCGTTACGAGCTGCTAGCGCAGCGTCTGAGAATTAACCTGGCATTCGAGCGCCCAGTCATCCCCGATTGCTGTGTTGCTCGTCGGGCACATACGACAGGCGGTATGCGCCCTCCTCGAGGCGAAGCCCCATTGCACTCGGGGCGCCTGGACGCTCTCGGTGCCCACCTATTTCTCAGACGCTGCACTAGATCGGTCTAGTACCGCCGCGGTCACCAGCCAGGACCGGTGGGAAAGTTGGAATGCCGCTTCCCTGAATGATGAGGTCAAGCTGAGCAAAAAACAGTGCCGTGTGGACTCCTTTCAGAGGACCGGGAGTTCCCGTTCCCCGAATTGCAAATGGCGTTCCGATGAGGCGATCCATCGGCAACTCATCCGATCCCATAATGGGCGGGTTTCGACTACTCGAGGAAATTACGGAGGTTCGAATGAAGCTCTACGCGGAGATTCCCTTATACCGGGCCCGGCAACTGCTGGTGGATGCTTTCGTCGTCGCCTGGGTAGTGGCATGGGTCCGAATCGGGTCCAAGGTTCACTCCCTGATCGAGAGCCTGACAAGACCGGGCCGGTTGATCGAGGGAGCAGGATCGGACTTGGCGAGGGGAGCGGGCAGGGCCGGAGAGAACGTCGAGGGCGTTCCCCTGGTCGGAGGTGCGCTCAGCAGCCCTTTCGAGAGCATCGCACAAGTGGGCCGCCTTCTGGAAAATGCAGGCCAGGATCAACAAGAGGTGGTGCACTCTCTGGCGCTTTGGCTGGGGATCCTTCTGGCGGCCATCCCCATACTGTTCGTCCTGTACCACTGGATTGTCCGGCGGTGGCTTTGGGTACGGGAGGCCTCTGCCGCCGAGCGGATCCGGAGCGAGGGTGCCGGCCTTCACCTGTTCGCACTCCGTGCCCTCGCGACTCGTCCAATCACCGAGCTGAGGAAGGCAACCCTCGACCCGGCGGGAGCGTACGCATCGGGCGACTACGCCCCCCTTGCGGACCTCGAATTGAGGGAGCTGGGGCTTCGGCGGGTCCGCCCGTTGCGCCCCTTACGGTGAACTGGAGAGCGGGACCAACTCAGCGCCGGTTGGCGCAGAGCTTTCGACGTCCCCATGGCGAAAAGCCTCAGGGAGACGTTAGCTTCTGGCCACGACCAGCCGGGAGGCCCCCGACTCGGCGCCCCATACCTCGCCGGGACGGCCGAGGACCTGACGGACGTTGGCGTTCGGTGAGCCGTGCGGGAACTGGCGAAACTCCACGGTCGCCGGATCGAACCGGACTAGGTTTAGCGGATCCGCCCGCAGGACGTGAGGACGGGTAGCTTTCTCTGTGTGAGCGAAACAGCGTCTCCCCTCCTCGAATTGATCGGGACTGATGTGGTAGCATCGGATGCGTGCGCACCACACTCAGCCTGGATGACGACGTGCTGTTTGCCGTGAAAGAGCGCGCCCGCCGAGAGAAGCGTTCAGCCGGCGAAGTCTTATCCGACCTTGCGCGTCAGGCTTTGACCGGGCAGCTTCGGTCCAGCGAAGACTCGCCAGCCGAAAGTTTCTTCGGCTTTACCCCCTTGCCGCACCGAGGTGACGCGGTATCCAACGCATTGATCGACCGCATCCGGGAGGAAGAGGGGGAATGAGTCGAGCGTTGCTCGACGTCAACGTTCTTATCGCCTTACTCG
>JBBDRH010000365.1:0-3690 GCA_040905645.1 Actinomycetota bacterium | reverse complement strand
ACCGAACCCGACTACATGCAGTGGTAGCTTGAGTTAAGCAGATACCCCATACATACGTTCGATTGTATCAAACTCCGGTGTCAATCCCTAGTGCTTTACGTGAATCTCCAGAAAATGCGGGTGCCCTTTCAAGGATGGAAGATAACAAGTCGTCCAACGGAGCTCGTCGGGGAGGCAAACCCGGCCGAACCGCGACACGAGCCCGGAGGGTGGTCAGAATGTTATCGAAGCCTGAACATCCTCGATCTCATGACGACCCTTCAAGAGTGGAGGTATGCCCATGGCGAAAGTCTCCTTTATCGACCGGGTGCTCGCCCTGCTGGCCGGCTTCCTCGACCGCAGGTTTGGATGGCACCATCTGCCCAAGTGGTTGGGGATACCCACGCTCGTTGGCCTTCGTGTCACCCTTCGCCAGAAGAACTTGTTTGACACCGGAGTTAGGAAGATCGAGGAGGCCCCCACCCCTCGCCAGATGAGTTTCAGGACCTACGACGGCACGTTAACGACCTCAAGGAGCCCGGCATGGAATCCAAGGGAGGCCGGTTCGGCCGCAACGTGCCGCTGGAGTATGGCTTCCCCGGAACCGATGCCGAGACCATGGACCCTATCCCAGAGAGGTCAGCCGGAAGCTTCTGACTCGCGACAAGCTGATCGCAGCCACTCCGGTCAACGCCCTGGTGGCGGCATGGCTACAGTTCGAGGTTCACGACTGGTTCAGCCATGGAAAGAACCAGGAGGAGGACCCGTGGCAGATCGAGATTGCCGAGGACGATCCGTGGCACGAACATCCCATGCCGATCCCTCGCACGAGGAAGGACACCTCGTACGACCCGGCGAGCGGCCATCCACCCACCTTCACCACGGATGACAGCCACTGGTGGGACGGGTCCCAGATCTACGGCAGCAACCCCGACTTTGCCGCCAAGCTTCGCTCGGGAGAGATGAGCAAGATCAGGATCGATGAGGACGGCCTGCTGCCGGCCGACCTCGAGAAGTACGTAGACCTCACCGATGTCGGCGGCAACTTCTGGGTCGGGCTGGCCCTGCTGCACACCCTCTTCTCTCTGGAGCACAACGCGGTTTGCGACATGCTGGCGAGGGTGAACCCAGCCTGTCGAACGATGCGATCTACGACCGAGCACGGCCCTTATCAACGGCGCGCTGATGGCAAAGATCCACACCGTCGAGTGGACTCCGTCGGTGATCGCCCACCCCCACCACCGTGATCGGGATGAACGCCAACTGGTGGGGGCTCGCCGGGGAGAAGATCCACAAGCGTTTCGGGCGGATCAGCAAAAGCGAGGTGCTGAGTGGAATTCCGGGGTCGGAGACCGACCACCATGGAATCCCCTACTCGCTGACCGAGGAGTTCACCGCGGTCTACCGGATGCACCCCCTGGTCCCCGACGACTACACCTTCCGCTCGCTCGAGGACGACAGCATCATTGAGGAACTGACATTCCTCGACATCACTGCGCTCAAGGTGCGGGAGCGACTCCTGCAGTTCGGCATGCCCAACTCCCTGTACACGTTCGGCAGGCTCCACCCCGGCGTCGTTACGCTGCACAACTACCCCCGTTTCCTGCAGAGGTTCGAGAAGCCCGGCGGCGACATCATCGACCTCGCAGCCATCGACGTTCTCCGCAACCGCGAGCGGGGAGTTCCCCGCTACAACCAATTTCGCAAGCTCATTCAAATGAAGCCGGCATCGTCCTTCGAGGAATTGACGAACAACCCGGAGTGGCCAAGCAGATCGAGGAGGTCTACGGCGGGGACATCGACAAGGTCGACATGATGGTCGGCGCCTACGCAGAGCCGCTCCCGAAGGGGTTTGCGTTCAGCGACACCGCTTTTCGGATCTTCATCCTGATGGCCTCCCGGCGGCTGAAGAGCGACCGGTTCTTCACCGTCGACTACACCCCGAAGGTTTACACCGAAGAGGGTCTCAAGTGGATCGACGACAACACCATGATCTCGGTCCTGCTGAGGCACTATCCGGAGCTGGAGCAGGCCCTGAAGGGGCTCGAAAACGGCTTCTTCGCCTGGAATCCGGTAGCCGGCTAGCCTGCCCGGCGATGTGGGCGTTCAGTGGCCGGTTCTGGGCATTGGCGGGGTTTGCTGGCCACCTGGATCCTGACGAAGAAGTACACCGACTCACTGCCGGCAGAGGGTTCCGACACAGTCCAGTCGAGTCGTCTTCTTAATAAAACGACTCAATAAGGCGACAAAGAACGCCCGGACTAGCTGAAGAAGCCGATCACGTTTCGCACCGTAAAGAACAGGCCCGCGGCAAAAGCGACACCCAGATACGTCATGACGAGACGGGTGTCCTTCAAGATGCACTTGCTTTGCTTCAGGCCGCCCCGGTAGGCCTTCCAGTAGGCCGAGAGGCCCAGGCCGCTGAAGAACGTGACGACCGCCGGCGGGGTCAGGAGCCAGGCCAGGAGCCCGATGGTGGTGAAGATGCACAAGCGCAGCGGGTCGTGAACCGGGCCCTGCCTGGCGCTCCTAGCCCTTCGCTCAACCCTGGACATTTACCACCGGCAATCTGCGTCCGCCCTCGCGCTGCGAAAGCTTCATCGCGGCAAGCTGCGGCCAGGCCTGCACCGCACAGAAGGGAGCGCATTGATGCTGCAAGTCGCTCTGCGTCCCGACGTGTATGCAGCACTGGAGCAGGCGCTCCTCGATCATCGTGCTCATGTCCATGAACGGCTTGATGGTGATCCGTTTGATCCTCTTTCCGATCATGTCACGCACCTTCTTGCGTCCCCCGAGCACGGAGCCGCCGGCCATCCTGATCAGCGTACTTAGGCCCAGGTCGCAGTTGTCGCAGATGTTGCGGAACAGGTCGGTCACCGCCGGGTGCGTCAACGATGTTACTTCCGACATCAGGCCCAACAGCGATGCCTTGACCAGCTCCCGGATCTGAGTGGGGATCTCCCGGTCGGCGATGCGGTTGCTCACGAGGTCGAGGTGCTCCTTCAGCCGGTCGTGCCCGATGATCCTCACCAGGGACCGCCACCCGCCCTCGTCGGTCTGGAGCATGTAGCCGACGCTGGAGCAGTGCGGGTGCGAGCAGGGCAGCGCGGTGAGATCGTCCCAGCTCACGAGGCCACCGGTCTGCGGCCCCAGCCGTGCAAGAACGCCCGTGTGGGTGAGCCGGTTCATCGGATCGATGCGGCCGGAGCGGCCCGAGCCGAACTGGGGTTGAAGCGTGATCCCTCCCACATAGGGGGTCTCGAGTCCGTAAAGGACCACATCGCCTATCTCGTCGTCGTTCACGCCGAGGGCGGTGGTCATGGTGAGGGTGGTGAAGACGCCGGCATCGCTCAGGCGTTCGACGGCAGCCTTCTTGATCCGCCTCAGGTCGGCGTTCCGATGGTGCCGGTGGGTGGATAGCTTGAACCCGTCGAACTGCAGGTAGACCTCGAACCGGTCGCGGTGCTTTTGAAGGAAGGAGACCAGGGCATCGTCCCGGGCGATCTGGATGCCGTTGGTGTTGATCAGGACCCGGATGATGTTGCGCTCCAGCGTCTGCTCGAGGAGCGGGATCATCTCCGGATGGATGGTCGGCTCGCCGCCGCTGATCATCAGGACGTCGAGCTGCCCGCTCTCCCGCTCCAGCCTCCGGTCGATGTTGGAAAGCACCTCGGACATCGGCACTACGCCGGCCAGGTCCGGCGACGACTC
>JBBDRH010000364.1:0-3692 GCA_040905645.1 Actinomycetota bacterium | reverse complement strand
GAAAAGCCCAGCGAGGACAGGAGAAAGATCGTTCCGCCCAGCACCCCTCCGGGGGTGATCCACTTCCAGTTCGGCTTCTCACGATTGGGTCCCAGGTAGTAGAAGATGGCGAACAACGTGGTGATCGACACCAGCGTCACCAGCCAGCCGGTCACTGACCAGATCACGCCCTTGGCCGCGAAGAACGGCGCCGATGCCGCCCCCAGGATGCCCGTGGCCAGCACCAGCAGCAGAGCAACCAAGCGAGTCTTGACGAACGACCTCTCTTTTGGTACGTCGTATGCGATGTCTAGCCCGGTCTGAAGTGCCACCATGCCAGATGTTGCAGACCACAGAGCAACGGCGATACCGACCGTGGCAGCAATAAGCGATGCCCCCTTGGATCCTTTCTGAGCACTGTCGATCGCTCTGATCAACAGCTCGCCCGCCCCGCCGGGCATGGAGCGCTTGATTGAGTCGATCAGCGACGAAAGGAAGACCGGACTTGCATTCAACAGATCCAGCAGCCCCACCGCAGCGATGAGCGCAGGGAAGACCGCGAGGAAAAAGTAAAAGGCCATCCCGGCGCCAGCCATGGTGATCCGATCCTGGCGGATCTCCTTGACCGCCTGCTTGGCGGTCGATTTCCAGTCCCGGGCCGTCAGATCCAGCGGCGAGTCGGGCCCAGGGGTGGCCTCGGTCTTGGGCGGAATCCCAACACCGTGGCCTCGGTCCGCGATCGTCTGCTGAGACTGGGTTCCGCTTCCAAATGGCATGCGCATTAGGTACCCAGATGAAGCTTCAAAAAATCATGTCTCGCCGTTTGCATCCTCTTCTCCAACAGGGTACGATTACATCGTTCGATGTAGCATCCATTGATGATGAGATAGTGCTTGGGAGGTTCCTCATGTCCGTCACCGCCGAAGAGCTTGAAGCCCGACCCGCTCCGGGTCCCAAGGGTCTTCCCTTCCTCGGTTCGGCGCTGGACCTGAAGAGTGATCTTCTGGGCACCCTGCACCGGGCGATGCTCGAGCACGGCGACGTCGTCCGCTTCTCCGCGGGCCCCTCCGGAAAGCACCAGGTGAACGCCTTCGGCCTGTTCCACCCGGACGGCGTCCAGCATCTGCTGGCCGGCAACGCCGGCAACTTCGAGAAGAACGACCCCGTCTATCAGGAGATCCGAAGTGTGCTGGGCGACGGCTTGCTCACGGCCGAGGGCGACGAGTGGAGGCGGCAGAAACGCCTGGTCCAGCCCATTTTCACGCACAAGCGGGTGGCCTCCTACCTGCCGATGATCGTCGAAGAGAGCGGCGTCGCACTCCGGCGCTGGGGCAAGGCCGCCGCCGCGGGCGAAATGGTCGATCTCAACACGGACATGGCTCGCCTGACCCTCTCGGTCGTCGGGCGCGCCCTGTTCGGAGCCGATGTGGGGAGCGCAGTTCCCGTGATAAGGCGCGCAGTGCCTTATCTCAGCGAGCGGGCGGTGCAACGCGGGCTCTCCCCCGTGGTGATCCCGGCGGACTGGCCTACTCCCGGCAACCGCCGGGCACTGCGGTACCAGGATGACCTGTACGCCGTGGTGGATCAGCTCATAGCCGGCCGGCGGGCCAACCCGGCTGAGGGCGAGGATCTCCTCGGGCTGCTGCTCCAGGCAAGGGATCCCGAGAGCGGCCTGGGACTGTCCGACGACGAGGTGCGCGACCAGGTCCTGATCTTCCTGCTGGCGGGCCACGAGACCACCGCAACCTCGCTGACCTTCACCTTCCACCTGCTGGGTCACCACCCGGCGATCCAGGCTCGAGTGCAGGATGAGGTAGACCGCGTTCTCGGCGACCGCCCCCCTTCGTTGGGGGACATAAAGGGGCTCGCCTACACGCTCATGGCGATCAAGGAGGCCATGAGGCTGTACCCCGCCGCCTACGGTATGGGCAGGATTGCCAAGCGGGACGATGTGGTCGGCGGCTACGAGATCCCGGCAGGCTCACCCGTCTTTGCCAGCGCCTGGGTCACCCATCGCCACCCCGATTTCTGGATGTACCCGGAGCGCTTCGATCCGGAGCGGTTCACCCCCGCGAGGGAAAAAGCCCGCCACCGCTACGCCTACTTCCCGTTCGGCGGAGGGCCGAGGGCCTGCATCGGGCAGTATTTCTCGATGCTGGAGGCCGTGATCGTCGTCGCGATGTTGATGCAGTCCTACCGGGTGACCACCAGCAGCGACCCGGTGAAGCTGTTCACCGGAATCACTCTGCGTCCCGACGGGCCGATGCCGGCAAAGGTCGAAGCCAGGAGCTAATCGCGGAGGTTCCGCTTAACCGACTCCCCTTTCCGTCCGATCAAGGTCACGACCGCATTAGGCTTTGGCTCGCACCTCGATCTGGCCGGCCTCGGCGCGGACCTCGTAGCAGGGCTGGGGGGCGGTAGCGGGACCTCTCAGGACCTCACCGGTCCTCAGGGAGAACTTGCTGGCGTGCCAGGGACAGGTGACCGTGCAGTTGAACTCGTCGAACTTGCCTTCATGCAACGGCCCGGCCCAGTGACTGCAGGTGTCGGCGATCGCGTAGAGCGACGAGCCGCTTCGATAGACGAGAATCGGGACGCCGTTGACCTCGGCGACCGCAGGCACATCGGCCAGCAGAGCATCCTCGGCCATCACCGCGGTCCACTCCTCGGGTTTGGCCTGGAAGATGGTTTTGTCGACTCCCACCCCCATCCGGTAGGCGAGGTGGCCCCCGAGGAATCCGGCTCCGGTAAGAGCGCCGGCGCCCAGTATCGCAAGCCTGACTCCTCGGGCCCGCTCCCCCTTCTTGCGGGCGAGGTAGGAGGCGGAGTAGAGGAGAGTTGCCGAGATGTTGCCCAGCGCATGCACGGTACCCACCCTCATCTCCTTGCCCCTGCAGTCGGCCCACTCGGAGATGCCGGTCCAGGCGGTCGGCACGGCAGAGAGGATGCCTGCGAGAACTAGCTTGTCGGCTGCCTTTTGAGCCTTCTTGCCTCCGATCAGGTCCAGCATCAGTGAACCCATCCATATGCCGATCGGCAGGTCGGTGAGCATTGGATGAGCGGCGTGCCCCCACGGCGTTCCGCTGGCGAGGTCCTTGGCGAACCCGGGATAAAGCACAGACACTGCATCTGCAATCTTTTCCGAGGGTGCGTCGAGGAATTCGGCTTGCTCGATGGCGCTGAGCACTTGGTCCATTTGGTTCATGAAAGCCTCCCGCTTAGTCCTGAAGGCTTGTTACCCGGCGCACGCAATCGACAACCTCAAATCGGGCGAGGTTGTCCTCCAGAAATTCGGATCGGGACGCTGGAGAGCGCCAGCTCACCGCCGGGCAGGATGCCCACTCGCAGGATCATGCTCTCCTGCTGCACGGTGGGGGCGGTGAAGACGAAGTTGCCCAGGGAGTAGGCGATCACCGCCCCCCGGTACCGGACGACCGGCTGGAGCACGTGGGGGTGGTGGCCGAGAACCACCGAAGCTCCGGCATCGACCAGCCTGTGGGCAAGCCCGACCTGGGACGGGTCGGGGGACGGCGACCTCTCGACTCCCCAGTGAACCGCAACCACCACCGCATCGGAGGTCGTTCGGGCCTGCCTGACCTCCGCCAAAAGGCGCCGCTCCTGGTAGGCGCTCGCCACCCCCGGCGCCCCCGCGGTCGCCGCCCACCCGGGTGGCAGCACCCGGGTGGCGGAGATGAAGGTGATCCGGAGTCCTT
>JBBDRH010000363.1:0-3707 GCA_040905645.1 Actinomycetota bacterium | reverse complement strand
CGTCGCGTGTGAAGCCGTCCGGAGCTCCAGATTCTTCGACCGGAAGTTCGACGGGGCGGTCGCCTGGGGGCTGCTGTTCCTTCTTCCATCAGAGGCGCAGTCGGTGCTGATACACAAGGTCTCGGACCGGCTTGTAGCAGGTGGCCGGTTTCTGTTCACAGCGCCACGGCAGGCGTGTGAATGGCAGGACGTGCTGACCGATCGGACCTCTGTATCGATGGGTCGTGAGGGGTACCGCGCCGCGCTCCAGGAGGCGGGTCTGGTGCTCGTCGACGAGCGTGAGGATGAAGGGGAGAACCACTACTTCCTGGCGGCCAGGCCCGGGTAATGGTTACAGCGCTCGCCACACCTCTCGCCTCGCTGAACGGCGGCTCCGATCCGGGGGTCATCGAGCAGCCGAGAAGAGGCTGCGTATTCCGGCCATCTCGACCACTCAGTCCAGCGGAAGCCGTCCAGTCAATCCGGTGATGTCGACCACTCATTCTGATGATCTCGTGCAGCCGGAGCGAAGCGACGCTGGCAGCCGGTGTCAGTCCGGCGCGACTTTGGTATGCCGCTCCGCCTTGGAAGCGGCGGTTTT
Source organism: Actinomycetota bacterium (assembly GCA_040905645.1). GTDB lineage: Bacteria > Actinomycetota > CADDZG01 > JAHWKV01 > JAHWKV01 > JBBDRH01. The sequence continues at coordinate 3,127 of JBBDRH010000363.1, read as the reverse complement.
TCTCATGGAGGCTCCGTTCAGGGTAAGGCGATGTGCGCCGTGGACCAGGCGGTCGAGGATGGCATCGGCAAAAGTGTTGTCTCCGATCGCATCGTGCCAGTGGTCGAGAGGGAGCTGGCTGGTGATCAGGGTGGCTCGGCGGCCGTAGCGGTCCTCCAGGATTTCCAGGAAGTCCCTGCGTTCGCTGGCGTTCAGCGGCGCGAGGCCGTAATCGTCCAGAAGCAGCAGATCTGTTTTGGAGAGCTTTTCCATGAGTTTGGCATAGCTTCCGTTTGCGCGGGCCAGGGCCAGATCTCCGAGCAATCGTGAGAATCGGTAATAGCGGCTCGATAAGCCATGGCGGCAGGCGCTCTGGCCGAAGGCGCACGCCAGGTATGTCTTTCCCGTACCGGTTGCACCGCAGATCAGGAGCGCCTGATGCGCCTGGACCCAATCGGCGGAAGCGAGGCGCAGGACGACGGAGCGGTCGAGCCCGCGGGGTGCGCGCAAATCGACGTCCTCGATGGAAGCCGGGAGCCTCAGCTTCGCTTGTCTCAGGAGCCGAGTAAGGCGGCGGTCGTCGCGAGAGGTCTGTTCCCGCTGGAGGAGGAGCACGAGCCGCTCCTCGAAGCTGAGTCGCTCCACATCGGGGATCCCCTGCTGTTCCTCGAGTGCGGCGGCCATGCCGGTGAGTCTCAGCTCGTGGAGGGTGCGCAGCGTCGGTTCGAATAACATGTCGATCTCTTTCAGTTCGAGGGTGTGTAGTAGGTGCGGCCGCGGACGTGCGCATGCTCCTGCGGAAGCGAGAGCGTGGTCTGCGCGTCAGAGCGCTGCTGATCGAGCCCGTTCTTCAGGATCGACTCGATGGAGCGGTAGGAGACGCCACCGATCTCGACGGCGCGGGCACAGGCGGCCTCGAGGCGCTTGTCAGAGTAGCGTTTGCCGAGGCGGATGATGCCGAGGCAGGCGCGGTAGCCCTGCTCCGGGTGAGGCCGCGTGCGCAGGATCTCTTCGACGACGGCGGCGGTGCTGGGGCCGGTCTGGCTCGCCCAGCGGATCATGCGCTCCGGAGACCAGTCCAGATGTTGCTGATGCGATTTGGGGCGGTGACCCGGTTCGGTCGTGTAGCCGCCCGGACGCCTGCTGCGGGGGTGGGCGGCGACGCGCTCACCGCGATGGAAGATCTCGATGGCGCTCGCGCTACAGCGCACATCGACGGGCTCGCCGGCGAGGCGGTGCGGAGCGCTGTAGTGGTGTCCGCCGACCGCAACGTGGTAGTCGACCTTGTGAACACGCGCTTTTTTCCACTGTGCGTATTCGTAGCGGTGCTCCGGGAGCGGCTGCATCGCCGGACGGTCGAGCTCCTCGAAGCGCGTGCGGCGGCTACCACTGAGCTTCTGGAAGGGACGATCGTTGAGCTCGTCCAGGAGCCGAGCGATCTCGCGGTTGAGCTCGCTGAGGCTGAAGAACGTGTGGTTTCGAAGCCGAGCCAGGATCCAACGTTCTACCAGAAGAACACCGGCCTCGGCCTTGGCCTTGTCCCTCGGCCGGCGCACCCGGGCGGGGATGACGGTCGTGCCGTAATGGCGCGCCATCTCGTGATAGGTGGGATTGATGTCCGGCTCGTAGTAAGAGGCGTGCCGCACTCCGCTGGCCAGGTTGTCGGGCACGACCACCTGGGGAACCGAGCCGAAGAAGGCAAGCATGCGCACGTGGGAGCCGACCCAGTCGGAGAGATCCTGCGTCCAGGTCGCTTCGGCGAAGGTGAAGTTGCTGGCGCCGAGCACCCCAACAAAGATCTGCGCCTGCTGTTCTTCACCGGTCGTGCGGTCGATGATCGGGACGGTCTGACCCGCGTAGTCGACGAAGACCTTCTCTCCAGCCTTGTGCTCCTGACGCAGTACCCGATCCAGCGAGCCCTTCCAGCTTCGGAAGAGCGTACAGAACTGGCTGTATTGGTGCCCCCTCGGATGGGCCTGTTTGTGTTCGTACCAGAGAAGCTGAAGGGTAACGCCGGGGCGCCGCAGCTCACGCTCGATTTCAGGGCAAGCGGGGACCGGGCGCTTCCCAGCCGTCTCCGGAGGAGGGAAGAGCCGGGATTCGAGCTCCACCTCCGAGAGCCCTTCGGCCTTCTTCCCCGTCAGACCGGCCGCCTCGACTGCTTCGAGGTAGAGAGCGACCGTACTGTGGCTGATTCCGATACTACGGCCGATGGCGCGTCGACTATGCCCGAGCGCCGCGAGCCGCAGGACTTCCTTGATCTTCCGCATGGACAACCTTTCCGCCGCCATTATGCCTCCTGGAGTGTCTGTTAGACCCAGGAGAAAGAAGCGGCAAACAGTGGAGGTTATCCAGCGTCACTTCGCTCGTCCGAGGATGCCGTCCCGCGGCGAGAACTCTGTGCGGGGCCGGCAGTCGAGATCCTCGGAACCGGGTGGACGACATGACCAGAATCAGTGGTCGACATCACCGGAATCGGTGGTCGATATGGTCGGAATCAGTGGTCGGATTGAATCGGAATCAGTGGTCGACTTGCTCCGGAACGGGTGGTCGATTTGCGGCGGAATACGCACCTATCTTTGAGCACAACTGCGAAGACGTACCTACCTGGACTTGGAAGGGATGCGAACTGCGCCAGCCCGTACTGGTGCACTGGAATGAGCTGGGCATCCCCGGGAGCCACCCTGAATTCCAGCCCCAAATCAGGGCACCCCCACACCTGGTTTGGGCCGAGCGTCGGTGGCCGGTCGTCCCACACCGGCGGGCCTGCGGGCGGCGGAATGGTATACGCTCGCAAGCCGAAGCCGCAGACACCAGTGCTTATCAATAACTCGGTATCGGCTGGATTGTGAACCGATAGAACCATTTGAATTGGCTGGTCGTCAGTCTCGTGCCAAGACACTGATGCCGAGAAGCGAACCGGACCTGAGGCTTCGAAAGTATGCCACGGGAGCGGTGAGACGCCGCGGGTGCCCAAGGCGTCCGGATCAAGGCTGCCGGCCTCCTCGCTTCCGCACGCGAGGAGCATGAAGGCAGAGACCCAGAGAAGCACTATCGTCCTGAATTCAGGCATGAGATGCGCAGGACCTCGGAGGCGCCGAACGATCAGGCTTCAGGGGCCGGCGGCCTCGCGAGAGTTGAAGGAGCT
>JBBDRH010000362.1:0-3709 GCA_040905645.1 Actinomycetota bacterium | reverse complement strand
CAAGCACCTGCCGACTGCGATGATCGACATCTCGGACGGTTTCAGCGTCGATCTCGGGCACATATGCGAATCCTCCGACGTGGGTGTCGTAGTTGAGGGAGGGGACCTGCCGCTCGTCGATCTGAGCAGCGTCACCGTGGACGAGAGCCCGCTTCAGCTTGCTCTGTCGGGAGGAGAGGACTACGAGCTCTGCTTCACGATCCCGCAGGACCGCTGCGCGGCGGCGATGAGTGCCGTGACCGAGGCCACCGGGACGAAGGTGACCAGGGTGGGTGAGATCGTCGAGTCGTCGCGGGGCAGGGTTCTGCTGGTCGAGTCCGGAGACACGCCCCTGGAGGCCCCCGGCTGGGATCACCTCCGGGTGTGAAGATCCCGACGGCGCTCACCATCGCCGGTTCGGATTCGGGAGGAGGCGCGGGGATTCAGGCCGATCTCAAGACGTTTCTGGCGCTTGGGGTCCACGGAACCAGTGCAATATCTGCGCTTACGGCCCAAAACACCAAGGGAGTCTCTGCCGTCCATGACGTCCCACCCGCCTTCGTCGCCGAGCAGATCAAGCAGGTGGCGATCGACTTCGACGTGGCGTCCGCCAAGACGGGGATGCTCAGCAACGCTGCGGTGGTCGAGGCCGTGGCCGATGCCCTCGCACGGTACGAGCTTCCGAATATCGTGGTCGACCCGGTGTTCGTCTCGAAGAACCACGACCGGCTGCTGTCTGAGGACGGGGTCGATGCCATCGCCGAGAGGCTTTTCCCCCTGGCGACGGTGGTCACCCCCAACCTGGAGGAGGCCTCGGGTTTTTCAGGCATGGACGTTCACGGCCTGCGCCAGATGAGGGAGGCGGCGCGGTTCCTCCACGGCATGGGGCCCCGATATGTCCTGGTCAAGGGCGGGCACCTTGCGGAGGATGCGGTGGACGTGCTCTTCGACGGCAGCCGGTTCCTGGAGTTCCGAGCCCCGAGACACCCCTCGCGTAACACGCATGGGACGGGTTGCACCCTGTCGGCGGCGATAGCCGCGTTTCTCGCCCGCGGGCTGCCGGTGCCCGAGGCGGTCGAGGGGGCCAAGGCCTACGTGACCGGCGCGATCGCCCATGGCCTGGACGTGGGAAAGGGGTTCGGGCCGACCAACCACGGCTGGCAGAGCTCGATGGCGGGCGGGGCTACCTCCGGCTGAGAGCCCTCTTCACCAGGAGCACGCCGACCACCGCGACGAAGACCACTACGGCCACCTTCACCCCGGTCTTGCGGATCTCCTCGACCTTTTCTTTGACGTTCTCGGCCTCGTGCCTGACCAGGTCGGCGCTCTCCTTTACCTGTTCCGTGAGGGAGTCGACCTTATCCGCAAGGTCGTAGCGGGCCTTCTTGATCTCGAGCTCTATCTCTTCAGGCGTTTTAGCCATGCCAGGCTCTCCTTTAGCGACGCAACCGTGCGCTTGGGAACGAGATCGCCCTCAAACTTTTTCTTCGCCAGGAAAAACACCACGCCGCAAATCGCAGCGATCAGGAGTGTCACCACCAGGGCGGCCACCCACCGAGGCATCCAAACCGCAAAGAGCTCGAAGAGCGTGAGCAGGACGAAGGGTACGATGAAAAATCCCATGAGCGCACCGAGCGCCCCGAGCCCCAGAGCCACCGCCTTGGTCTTGGCCACCTCGACGATCTCCTGCTTGGCGAGCTCGATCTCCAGCCGAACGAGCTTGGAGACGTCCTGAGCGATGCCGGAGAGCAGGTCTCCCGCAGTCTGCACGTTCCCGGTGAGCTCGGAGATCGACTCGGACATCGACCCGGCAAAATCGTCCGGGGGAGGAAGATTGACCGGGCGGCTCACCTTCATGGCCTACGGCAGATGGCTAGACGAGGGTCCGCGGAACTTTATTCGCGGAGATGCAGGAAGCGCAGACCTTCAGCTTGCGTGGGGTGCCTGCGATCACGGTGCGCACCGTCTGTATGTTGGGGGACCAGCGGCGGTTGGTCCGCCGGTGCGAGTGGCTTATGGTCTTTCCGAATTGGGGCGACTTGCCGCATACATCGCAAACCTGAGACACGGTTACTCCTAAGAAGTTGTTGGTTGCCCACAACCTTAATGGATCGAGGCCCATCTCGCGCGACCCGGTCAAAACAACCTTTTGGTCACGGGCGCGCGGGACAATAGGGCCATGGCCTCGCCACCTCATCCGATGCTGCTGTATGCGCCGCCCCACCTGCAGATTCCCGTCACCCGTCTTAGGGGGGTCGGCCCCGCACAGGCGGAGAACCTCGCGAGCTCGAAGTTTGGAATCGAAAGCGTCCAGCAGCTGCTCCAGCACTATCCTCGCCGCCACCTCGACTTCTCCGACACCAAGACGCTCAGCCAGGTCCGGGTAGGCGACGAGGTGACGGTCATCGCCGAGGTCCGGCGGGTCCAGGCGCCCCCGCCCTCGGGCAGGAAGCTGCCGCTCAAGGTCACGATCTTCGACGGCACCTCGCAGCTCTCGCTGGTCTTCTTCAACCAGCCGTGGCGTGCCCGGCAGCTCAAGCCCGGCACCCGGATCGCGGCCAAGGGGAAGGTGACCGTGTTTCGGGGAGCCCGGCAGATGACCTCTCCGATGGTCGATGTGATCACCGATGCGGGGGAGGCCGTGAAGATAGTTCCCCAGTATCCTGCCACTGCCGAGATTCACACCGCCTGGCTGCGCAGGACCATCCGCTCCGCACTCGAGCAGTTCAGCCCCCTGGCGGATCCCATTCCCCAGGCGCTCCTGGACAGGCACGGCCTGATCGACCGAACCAGAGCGTTCTCGGACTATCACTTCCCCCAGGAGATGAGCCGCAAGTGGGTGGCCCGCAAGCGCCTGGTATTCGACGAGCTCTTTACGCTCCAGCTCGGGCTCGCTTATCGCAAACATCGCATCGAGGCTCAGACCATCGGCATCAGCCACAAGGTGGAAGCCGATCTGGCGGACAACTTTCTGGCGGCGCTGCCCTTCGAGCCCACCGGGGCTCAGCGGAGGTCTATCGACGAGATTCGCAGCGACATGGCCCGGTCCACTCCGATGCACAGGCTGCTGCAGGGGGAGGTCGGTTCGGGCAAGACGGTGGTGGCGCTCTACGCGGCCCTCCTCGCCGTCCAGGGCGGCTACCAGGCAGCGGTGATGGCTCCGACGGAGGTTTTGGCGAACCAGCACTCCCTGACTCTCTCGAAGCTTCTCGAACCCCTGGAGGGGCAGGGGGCGCTGCCCGGCATCGGCCAGATCGATCTGTTCGGCGGGCCCGAGGTGGTGCTGTTGACGGGCAGCGTGCCGGCGGCCAAGCGGCGCGAGGCGCTGAAGCGCATCGCCGATGGATCGGCCGGGATCGTCGTCGGTACCCACGCCCTCATCCAGGAGGGCGTGGACTTCGCCAACCTCGGCATGGTGATCGTCGACGAGCAGCATCGCTTCGGGGTCAGGCAAAGGCTGGCTCTGAAGGAGAAATCCGCCGGGTCGAGCTCGCCGGACGTCCTGATCATGACTGCAACCCCCATTCCGAGGACCCTGGCGTTCACGCTCTACGGAGACCTGGACGTGAGTGTTCTGGACGAGCTCCCGAAGGGGAGGCGGCCTATTGCAACCCGGGTGGTGAAGGAGGCGGGGAGGGAGGCGGCTTACGATCTGGTCCGCTCGGAGGTGGCGGCGGGCCGCCAGGCATATGTGATCACTCCTCTGATCGAGGAGTCGGACAAGCTGCAG
>JBBDRH010000361.1:0-3714 GCA_040905645.1 Actinomycetota bacterium | reverse complement strand
AGAAAGAAACCCTTGGGTCAGTCTGGCCTGCGTTGGGAACGAATTGCAGAGGCATAGTTTCAAGCGACTGCCGGACGCCGTCGACGTTGTCGCTTGCCGGCTGCAAGGAAGCGGCAGGCTGGCTCGCAGGGGCTAAGGGCCTGACAGCTGCCGAGGACGGTCCGGATAACCGACCGGCCCACCCGGGTGCTGCGATCACCTCAAGGAGAAGCGCCAGAAGGCCCAGAAGGTAGAGGTGCTTGTACGAGGTCACCACATTGAATCGCACGGTCACCGTCACAGCTCGCCCTGCCACAGGTTGCACTCCCCATCGATCGTGGTTCGACTCCGGCACTGCGAGCCCCGCCTCGAGAGACTCAAGCAAGGATCTACGACGCGACCTCCAAAGTCAACGAAGCCCACGGCCTCGGCTTCGGTTGGCAACACTATGATGGGGCGATGCCATCAGAGCAGCCTGCCGAACCCCTCGTCCCGGAGCCACGGAAAATCCGCGCCATTGAGGTCGCAACCAGTGTCGACCGGGACCTAATCGATGCTCCCCTCGGCTCTCCGAGGTTCCTGAAACTACACCTCAGGCGCCAGCTTCAGTCCTATTACTGGCATCACCCGCCGGCCTGGAGAGTCGCCCTGAGGTATCTCAACTCCAACCGTATGAGGCCCTCCTTTCTCAGCCTGGGCCCTGCTCGATCGGGAACGACGCTTTTGGCCGACTACATCATGCAGCACCCCTGCGTTGTGTTGCCGCTGGCCAAAGAGTTTGCCCCCTTCCCGAACCTCAGGCTGCTCCAGGCCCAGTTTCCGAGCCGGGCGCAGGAGCAAAAGGTGCGGGCGCGCTACGGGACGGCGATAACCGGTTACTGCTCCCCGGCGGTGCCCAATCTGATGTTCCCTTACATCCTCTCGGGAGTGGTGGGCGACGCCGACCTCAATTTTGTTCTGATCCTCCGTAACCCGGTGGACCGAACTTTTTCCCATTGGAGGTGGGAGAAGCTTGCGTCTCGGCAGTCCGCGTCCGGCGCGTTGAGTCAGGGGCTTCCCGGGTTCACCGACGTGGTTTGCCTCGAGGTCGACGCCGCTCGGTCGTACACCACCAGCGGTGCGACCTTCTTCACCGGAGCAAACACCGGGGGGTACGTCCAGAACAGCATCTATCTTCCCTTTCTCAAGACGCTGTTCAAGTTCTGGGACCGCAGCAAAGCGCTGGTGATCAATGCCGACGATTTCTTCGGGGATCCCCGCGCAGTGGCAAGGCGGGTTTACTCGTTTCTGGACCTGCCGCCTTGCGAGCCAGTGGAGCTTCCCGTCCGTAACGCCGGTGTCCCAGGGACCATGGATCCGGAAGCCCGGCAGATGCTCTCGGACTTCTTCGCTCCTTTGAACCGGGAGCTGTTCGAGTTCCTGGGCGAGGACTTCGGCTGGGAGTAAGCCTCGAGCCAGTGCCTGAAGGGCCGCTAGTCCGGCCGCCGGCGCACCCGAAACTCCTGCACGTCCCGGTTCCACTGGGGGAGTCCGAGGCCGCTTTGCCCAGAGATCTCTTCCTCCAACGGTTCGGGCCCCAGCGGCCATGAGGGGACCGGCACGTGCGACCATCGAGACTCGGAACGATCCTGTGGGGTGGTGCCCTGCTGGAACGGAGCGTCCAACTGAAGGCGGGCGAGCTGGGCGTAGAGACCGTTCTCTTCTATCAGCTGCTCATGGGTCCCTGCCGCGACTAGCCGGCCACGGTCCATCACCACGATGCGGTCGGCCATTCTGGCAGTGGCCAGCCGGTGGGCGATGATCAGACAGGTGCGTTGGGTTGCCGCCGTCTCGACCGCCTGCTGGACCGCCTTTTCGCTCACCGAGTCCAATGCAGACGTCGCCTCGTCCAGCAGCAGTACGGTTCCCGATTCCTCCACGAGCGCACGTGCAATAGCGAGGCGCTGGCGCTGCCCTACGGACAGTCTTAAACCCCGCTCGCCGAGAGGGGTGTCGAAGCCTTGTGGAAGAGCGTCTACGAACTCAGTAGCCGCGGCTGCCTTCGCCGCTCGGTGCACCTGGTCGTCGGTGGCGTCGGGGCACCCGTAGCGGATGTTCTCGGCGACGGTGCTGTTGAAAATCGCCGGCTCCTGCGAAACGACTCCAATCCGAGCCCGGACTGCCCGTGGGTCGGCCGCCGTAAGGTCGACCCCGTCCAGCATTATCCGGCCTTCCTGAGGGTCGTAGAAGCGCAAGAGGAGACTGAACACCGTGCTCTTGCCGGCACCCGACGGACCGACCAGAGCGACGGTTTCTCCCGAGGCGACCTCCAGCGTGAAGTTTTCGAGCGCGGGAGTGTTCGGCCGGCTGGGGTAGTGGAAGGTGACGTTTTCGAAGATGATCCTCCCCGAGCCGGGATCCGGCAATACGGCCGGCTCCTTCGGAACAACAACCTCCGGGGCCGCCCGTAGCAGCACCATGATCCGCTCGGCAGCGCCGGCCGCTCTTTGAACCTGGGACCAGAAGTTCATCAGTGCTGCGAACGAGCTGGCGGCGATCAAGGCGTAGATCAGGAACGCGGTCAGTCCGCCGGCCGTCAGATTTCCTGTTCTCAGGTCGTTTGCACCCAGCCACAGCACGCCGGCAATCAACCCGAAGATCAGGACCACCGTCGCCGTGGATAACAGCGCCTCGGCGCGGAAGCGCCGGCGAGCCACTTGAAACGCACGTTCTACTTGTTGGGACAGCCGCCGGGAGTCGATGTCCTCGTGGTTGAACGCCTGGACGGTGGTGATCGACTCCAAGCTCTCGGTGGCGGAGGCATTGACCTCGGCCAGCTCGTCCTGCGATTCCCGGGACCGGCGCCGCACCCGCCGACCGAGGAAGACCGCGGGGAGCACCAAGACCGGGACGGCTGCGAGCACGGCGGCCGCCAGCTTGGCGCTGCTGACTGCCATCAACGCCGCACTTCCGATCAACAGGACAAGGCTGTGCAGCCCGGCGGGCGCAACGCTCACCATCAGCGTCTGGAGTACCGCAGTGTCTGCCACCAGCCGCGAGAGAATCTCGGCGGTCTTGTTACGGTCGTAAAAGCTGGGGCTGAGTCTCAGCAGATGTGAGAAGAGGCGTTTGCGGGCGTCGGCGGCCACCCGCTCACCCAACCACGAAACTAGCGAGACCCGGCAGTAGGTGGCCAGCGCAAAAATAACGGCTACACCGAAGAAAGTCAGCAGAAGCGCGTTGGTACCGCTGGCTCCGAGGTCCCCGTCCACCACGTTGCGAACGGCAATTCCCACGCCGAGCTCGGCCGAGGAGGCGACGAGCAGGGCGACCACGCTGAGAAAGACGATCCCCAGGTAGGGCCTCAGCGACCAGAGAGCATAGGTCGCTGGCTGCGGGCGGTTGTGCTCGGTCGCCTCAGAGATGGCCGGTCACCTCGAAGAGGTAGTCACAAGTTCAAGCAGAGCCCTCGGCTTGCTCCTCCATCTTTTTGCGCAGGCTGAGCGGGCGCATGTCGGTCCAGAGCTCTTCGATGTAGGCCAGACACGCGGCCTTGGTCCCCGACTTGCCGGCATCCCGCCAGCCGGCCGGGTTTTCCCGGTCTGCAGGCCAGATCGAATACTGCTCCTCGTGGTTGACCACGACCCTCAGCTGACCGTCCTGCCAGTCGGTTTGATCGGTGCTCATGTCTCCCCCATCGGCGAATGTCTCCCCCATCGGCGAAAATTCCTGGTAAGGACTCCTGGACAGAGTGTA
>JBBDRH010000360.1:0-22285 GCA_040905645.1 Actinomycetota bacterium | reverse complement strand
AAGATTTTCAACATTTTTCTGGGAGGGGGTTCAGAGCCCGGAAACTCGCGCTAGGCCTTGGCGTCGGCCCAGTTGGCGCCCCAGGCGAGGTCGACCGTGAGCGGCACCCTCAGCTCGATCGCGGACTCCATCGCCTCTCGGATCACCTTGGAGAGCTGCTCGACCTCGGCCTCGGGAACCTCGAAAACCAGCTCGTCGTGGACCGTCATCACCATCCGGGCCTCGGTGCCTTCCAGGGCTCGGTCGACCTTGACCATCGCCAGCTTGATGATGTCCGCGGCGGAGCCCTGGAGCGGGGCGTTCAACGCCTGGCGCTCCCCCAGGCCGCGCACCCTGGGGTTGCGGGATTTCAGCTCGGGCAGGTAGCGCCGGCGACCGAGCATCGTAGTGGTGAACCCGTCGTTCGTGGCCTGTGCGACCACCGCGTCCAGGTAGGTTCTCACCATCGGATACGACGCAAAAAATCCCTCGATGTAGGTGCGGGCCTGGTCGACCGGGATCCGGAGCCGCTGGGATAGCCCGAACGGGCCCATTCCGTAGGTGACCCCGTAGGAGACCATCTTGCCGATGCTCCGCTGGGCGGGGGTTACCCGGGAGTAGTCGATGCCCAGCGCCTTGCCGATCGACAGACGGTGGATGTCGTCTCCCCGCTCGAAGGCTCCCACCAGCTCGGGGTCTTCGGACAGGTGCGCCAGTAAGCGGAGCTCGATCTGCGAGTAGTCCGCCACCAGCAGCAGGTGGCCGTCCTCGGGGATGAACGCCCGCCGAATCGCTTTGCCCTCCTCGGTCCGGATGGGAATGTTCTGCAGGTTGGGGCGGTCGGAGCTCAGCCGCCCGGTGGTTGCCACGGTCTGGTTGAACCGGGTGTGAAGCCGGCCGGTCGTGGGATCGACCAGACGGGGCAGGGAGTCGATATAGGTGGACTTGAGCTTGGAGATCTCCCGGTGCCTCAGGATGCTCTCGATGATGGGATGCTCGTCGGCCAGGGACTCGAGGACTGCCGCGTCGGTCGAGTAGCCGGTCTTGGTCTTTTTGGAAGGTTTGAGCCCTAGCCGGTCGTAGAGTACAGCCCGGAGCTGGGGCGGGGAGGCGATGTTGAACGGGCCGCCCGCCAGGTCGAAGATCCTGTCCTGGGCGGCGTCGAGCTGCTTGGACAGCGTGATCGACATGTCGTCCAGGTACGCGGAGTCAAGCCTGATGCCGGTGGTCTCGATCTTGGCCAGCACGCCGGCCAGCGGAATCTCGAGGTCGAAGAACAGATTCCAGGCTCCCCTGTTCCGGAGCTCCGTGCTCAACTTTTCGGCAAGCTCCCCGGTGGCTATTGCCTCCAGCCCCGGCCCCGTGACCTGATCCTCCTCCTCGGGCTCTAGCAGGGTCAGCTGCTGTCCGGCCTCCTCCGCACCCGGAGCGACCTCGAGCTTGAGCTCCCGGTCGAGGTAGTGACGAGCGAGCTCGTTTAGCTTGTAGGTGCCCCGCGCCGGATCGATGAGGTATGCGGCAATCTCGGTGTCCATGGCGATCGCGGCCGGCACAACTCCCACCGCCGCCAGCCGCTGGAGGGCCTCCTTGCTGCCGTGTGTGGTGATGGCTGCCCCTTCGATGATTGGTCCCAGGGTGTCCCAGACCGCTCTTGAGGGCAGTCCTTTCTCTCCGATCCTCACCACTCGGGCTCCGCCGGCGATGGCTATCGAGAGGATGTGAGGAGGATTGCGGGGGTTCGCCTCGTCGCCGATGACCCGTACGGTAAGTGCTTCGACGCCCCGAAGCTCCCCCGCCAGCGTCCCGAGGTCCTCGAGCGTCGAGATCTCCTCGGTCGATCCCTCAAAGCCGGCTGCCGCGGCGGCGGCTTCGGGGGCATCCGCTGCCAGGCGCTCGTAGAGGACCCGGAACTCGAGGGAGTCGAACAGCTGCCTTATGCGGTTGAAGTCCCACTGCCCCATCTCCAGAGCGGCCGGATCGGTGTCGAGCCCCTCGATGTCCGCCCCCTCCGCCGCCAGCTCCTCAGCCGAGCGGAACCGGAAGAACTCCTTGTTGACCAGCAGGCGGGGGCCCGCCTCCGCCAGATTGGTGCGGATCCTGGGCGTGAGCTCGTCCAGATGAGCGAGCACCTCCTCCAGAGTCCCGTAGGTCTGGATCAGCTTGGCAGCGGTTTTTTCTCCGATCCCAGCCACCCCCTCGATGTTGTCGGAGGGGTCGCCCCTCAGGGCGGCGTAGTCCAGGTACCGCTCAGGCCCGAAGCCGTAGCGCTCCCGCACGGCCGCCTCGTCGTAGACAACGGTTTCCGAGATTCCCCGCTTGTTCATCATCAAGGTGATGTTGGGCCCGACGATCTGGAAGAAATCCCGGTCTGCCGTGAGGATTACCACATCGGCGCCCTGCTGGGCGAGGTTCTGGGCGAGGATCGCGATGATGTCGTCGGCCTCGACTCCGGGTTGCTCGAAGATCTTGACGTTCAACGTGCTCAGAACCTCGTGAATCAGGCCCACCTGCTGACGGAACTCGTCGGGGGCCGAGGTCCTTTGGGCCTTGTACTCCGGACGTATCACGAGCCTGCTGGCAGGCAGGCCCTTGTCGAACGCGGCAACGAGATGCCGGGTCTTGTAGGTCTGGATCGCCTTGATCAACATGCCGGTGAATCCATACACCGCGTTGGTGGGCGTTCCGCTGGTGGTACGCAGCTCCGGAGGAAGAGCGTAGAAGGCGCGGTAGGCTAAGGAATGCCCGTCTAGGAGGAGCACCTTTGTCCTTTTTGCGGCCGGGGTCACGACCCAGCGACTATAGTACGGGGGACGGATGACAGCACAGGTACCGCAGGGCGCGCAGGAATATCTCGAGTGCATCTTCGAGATGGAGGAAGAGGGCGCCGACATCTTGCAAGCCCGTCTCTCCGAACGACTCGGCGTGACCCCCGCAACCGTTTCCCAGGCCGTCCGCCGGCTGATTACCGAGGGGCTCATCGAGATGGACGGCCGGAAGATCCATCTCTCGGCGACAGGCTTGGAGGTCGCCACCCCTTTGGTGCGCCGGCATCGTCTGGCCGAGCGGCTGCTCACCGACATGCTGGGGATCCCCTGGTACCGGGCCCATGCGGAAGCCCAAGACTGGGAGCACGTCATATCGCCCGAGGTGGAGCAGAAGATCCTCGACAAGACCGGGGCCACCACCTGTCCTCACGGCAACCCCATCCCGGGGATGACTCCTCCCTACGTCCGGGCGGACCTGGTGCCGCTGACCGAGCTTGCCGAGGGCGAAGAAGGGGTGCTCAGCCTGCTGACCGAAGACGTCGAGCTCGTCACCGACATCCTCAAGTATTTTCAGGACACCGGGTTGATGCCCGGGGCGACGGTCAGGGTGACGCGAGTGGGGCCGGACGGAACCAGGATGTTGTCCGTGGATGGGAAGACCTCTTCGCTGGGGGCCAACCTGGCGGACAACCTGTGGATGACGCCGGTCGCCAGCTGAAGGCGCCCGGCGCGGTGTGACTACCTAGCGAAAACCGGCAGATCCTCCGAGGCCAGACTCACCGATACCGCCTCACCGCGGGAAATCTCGACGTGTGCGGGCTGAAGCAGGTGCAGGAGGCCGCCGGCCTCGAGCTGGACACAGTAGATGTTGTCGCTCCCGCGGAAATGACGTCTGACCACGACGCCCGCGTGTCCTCGATCGTCGAGCATCACGTCCTCGGGGCGAACCAGGACCTCACCGAGGGCGCCCTCCTCCAGCTCGGCGGCCTGGACATCGCCCAGAGCCGTCCTCAGCACTCCCCCGGCCACCGTTCCGGGCAGCAGATCGCCTCTGCCCATAAAAGCCGCCACCCAGGCGTCGCCGGGATTGCGCCACACCTCGGATGGGGTGCCGGATTGCCGGGTCCGGCCCGAGTGCATGACCACCACCTTGTCGGAGACGATCAAACCCTCGTCGTGATCATGAGTAACCCACAGCGCCGCGGCCCCTGAAGCCCGGACTATCGAGAGGATCTCGTGCCGCACCTGGCGCCGTAGCTGAGGGTCCAGGTTGCTCAAGGGCTCATCCAGAAGGAGCAATGAAGGGCTTGGAGCGAGCGCCCTGGCCAGCGCCGCCCGCTGCTGCTGCCCGCCCGACAGCTCGTTCGGCATCCTCGCCATCATGTCGCCCAGCCCGACCAGGTCCAGGACCTCTCTTACACGATCGATGCGGCGGCACAGCGGCAGGCTCTTCAAGCCGAAGGCGGTGTTCTCGCCGACGCTGAGATGAGGAAATAGAGCGAAGTCCTGAAAGACAAACCCCACCCTGCGGCGGTTCGGACTGAGGCGAGAGCAATCGACGCCGTCGATCTCGACGGTTCCCCGGTCGAGACGCTCCAACCCCGCCACCAGGCGGAGCGTGGTGGTCTTGCCGCAGCCGCTCGGGCCGATCAGGGAGACTATCTCGCCGCCGGCCACGTCCAGGTCGAGGTCGACCACGGCCGGCGTCGTCCCGTAGGACTTGCTGGCCCCTCGCAGCCGCAGCGCTGGTTTGCTCATAGTTAGGAGGACTTAACTCCGTTCGATTGGTTACCCTAACGCTCCATGCTACAGCTTTGTAAACGCGCGTCAACCCCTTGCGTGGGTGCCTTCCATGGGCGGGGATCTCGACCGCGAAACCCAAGCGGAGTAGCATTTGCCTGTTCAGATCGGGAAAAATCAGTGCATGGGGAGATTTGAGGGCCTCGGCCCGTTCGGCGTGAGCAGACCATGAGACTGCACAGAGGTCCCAGGGGGGATCAAGATTTCATGAATCAACCGGACAATGATTTTTCGGATCCGACGAGGGAACGACTCGAACTGTCAGCCGACGAGCAGCAATCGGTAACCGTTCAGGCCGAGCTCTCCAGCGTGCTGGAGGAATCGGTCGAGTCGCTGTCGGCCGCAGTCGGAGGGTGGCGCAGCGAGCTGGCCCGCTCTTCCGAACGCTCCTCGCGGCTGGAGGCAACCATCGCGTCCCTCGCGGCGGCCATGGAAACGTGGAAGAGCGACATGGCCAGGACCGGCGCCCGGGCAGAGGAGAGACTTCTTCGAGCTCTTGAGATCCTGGAGTCGAGAATGACCCAGCACCAGGCGATCTCCGGCGAGATTCGCGAGTCCCTGGGCAGCTCGGCCTCGTGGCTGACCAGGGCCATGGAGGAGTGGAAGGCGGAGATCCGGTACGGGTCGGGCCTGACCGAGGTACGGCTTCTCTCGGCAATAGAGAACCTGGAAGGCCGGGTCGGTCAGGTACAGGAGACCGAGACCCAGACCCGGGCCCTGCTCGAAAACAGCACCGCCCAGATGGGCCGGAACCTGGAAGACCGGCTGCAGACGGTCAAGGCGGTCCAGGACGAAACCCGGGAGTGGCTGGAGGCTGCGGCGACGGCGATGGGCAACGACGCTCAATCCGCTTTGGGCAGGTTGAAGGAGCTGGGCAGCTCCCTCGACGCCTTCCGAGGCGAGATGAGGCAGGGGGCTGCGGATGATCAGGCTCGGGCATCGGATTCCCATACCCTGCAGGTAGGCAGGATCGATGACGTGGTCAGGCTGTTGGCCGATGCTCAATCGGCAACCGGTCAGGTCCGGGAGGAGTCGAATGCGGCGATAACATCGCTCAAGGGCTCCCTGGAGGAGTGGAAATCCGCTCTGGACACATCAACTACCAAGTCCGAAACCCGCCTCCTCAGAGCCCTGGAAGCGCTCGAGGCAGGCATCACCCAGACACGAGCGCTTGGATCCGAGAACCAAGAACAAATCGGCGAATCTCTCGTTGCGCTCTCGAGCTCGCTGAGCGAGACCAAAGCAGCGGCCGGACGCTCCACCGAGATGGTTTCGGAGCTCGAGAGCAAATTCAGCAAAGCCCTGGAGGGCCTGGAAGGTCAGATTGCAAGGTTAAGCGGATCCATGCAGGAGTGGCATGACGAGGTAGGCAAGACGGCGATCGCCACCGAGACAAAGCTGGTGCGCTCGCTGGAGGCACTCGAGAGCGGGATCATAGACGGCGCCTCCGGCCGCCAGGAGATCGAAAACAGGCTTCTCCTGAGGTTGGAAGACCTGGAGGCGAGGCTCTCGCGAACCCAGCAGGAGGGCGAGGAGCGTCAGGAGCGACTCGAGATCTCGATCACCGGGCTGGCGCAGAGTATCGATGACTGGCGCAACAAAGGCCGTGAGTCTGCCGGCAAGACCAGGGAACGACTTTCCCAGAGCCTGGAGGCTTTGGAGAATAGAATTCTGGAGAGCAGGGAGTACGAGGCAGATCACCGGGACAGTATGCGCTCGGAGATCGTAGCGCTGACCGATGCCGTCGAAAACTTCGGCTCCGGCGGTAAGGACCACGCCACGCTCATGCGAGGCCTGGAAGAGCTCGACGAGGGGTTGCTGCGCAACCGGGACGATGTGGCCAACCTGGCCGAGACCTTCGAGGCTCAGTTCGAGATCTTCGAGTCCCGGGTGGGCGACGCCGTCGCCGCGCGCATCGGCGCAATCGCCAACCGGATAGACGAGCTGGAACACAACCTTCAGGAGCGCAACAAGGCTTTGGTCACCCTGATTCTCGGCCCTCGAGCCGATACGGAAACCTTCTCCGGCCTCGAAACCCCCACTCCGCGGCGGAGGCCCCCCGACGGAGCCGAGTCCGTGGTTGAGCCGCGACCGGGCCAGCAGGCCCGGCGGCGGCGCTGACTCTTACGCCTCGAAACCTGAGGCCCAGGCCCAGCGGTCACGGCACCCCCGACTCACAGGCTCCTCGACCGTCCAAGGTTCGGGGAGTACGATTTGCGTCGTTGGTTCGGGAAGTGGCGCATTGGTGGGATTGGTGGCCTAGTCCGAAATCGTGAGCAGAATATGAAGTTGCAAAAGGGTCCCGGCAAGGATCCCGATTTCATGGATCAGCCGGACGATGATCAGGCAGATCTCTCCAGCTTGCTCGAGGAATCGGTTGAGTCCCTGTCCGCGACCGTCGGCGGGTGGCGCAGCGAGCTGGCTCGTTCATCGGAACGGTCCGCTCGGCTCGAAGCCACCATCGCCTCTCACACCGCGGCCATGGAGGCCTGGAAGGCCGACATGGCCAGCGGGGACGCCAAGGCCGAGGAGAAGCTTCTGCGGGCGCTCGAGATGCTCGAGTCCAGAATGGCCCAGAACCAGGCGATCGCCAGCGAAATCCGCGACTCCTTGGGCAGCTCCGCTTCTTTGCTCACCAGGGCCCTGGAGGAGTGGAGGGCGGAAATCCGTTACGGCTCCGGCCTGACCGAGGTCCGGGTGCTCTCGGCGATAGAGAGCCTTGGGGGCCAGATCGGCCAGATCAAGGGCTCCCTCGAGGAGTGGAATTCAGGGGTCGGCGAGTCGCGGAAAAAGACCGAAACCAGGTTGCTGAAAGCGCTCGAGACGCTCAATGTGTCCATATCGAGCCTCTCGACAGCCGTCTTCAACTCCCGTGATGGGGTCGATGGCCAGCTTTCAAAACTCGCTGCGTCCCTGCAGGAGTGGCAGGACCGGGTCAACGCGGCGGCCACAGGAACTGAAAAAAAGTTGCTTATGTCTCTGGAGGCTCTCGAGGGTGGGATAGCGCACAATCTCAACGCCCGGCAGGAGATCGAAAAGAGGCTTCTCATAATGCTGGAGGAGCTGGAAATGAGGCTCTCTCGAAGCCAGCAGGAGGGCGAGGAGCGTCAGGAGCGGCTGGAGGGCTCGGTGATGGCTCTGGCCCAGAGCATAGAAAGGTGGCAACACAGCGCGCCGGAGACCGGAGACATTACCGCTGCCCGGCAGGAGCTCGAAAACAGGCTGCTCATAAGCCTGGGAGAGCTGGAGATGAGGCTCTCTCGCAGCCACCAAGAGGGCGGAGAGCGACAGGAGCGGCTCGAGGGCTCGGTCCTTGCCCTGGCGGAAAGCATCGACGGCTGGCGGACCAACACGCCCGAGCCGGCCGACATACCAACCGCCCGCCAGGAGATCGACAACAGCATTCTGATGCGGCTTGAGGGCCTTGACATGAGGCTTTCACGGAGCCAGGAAGAGGGGGGGGAGCGGCAGGAGAGTCTTGAGAGGTCGGTGATGGGTCTTGCCCAAAGCATCGAGGAGTGGCGCAACCAAGGCATTGAGTCTTCCGCCCGAAACAAACAACTCCTATCGAAAAGCCTGGAGATATTGGAAAACAGAATCCTGGAAAACAAACAGGAGGCAGCGGACCAGCGGAAAGACCTCCGCACGGAGCTCGTGGAGAACCTGCGCTCCAAAGACGGGGAATACTCCAGGGTCTTGCGGGCGCTGGACGAGCTGGATCAGGGCCTGCTGCGCAACCGGGACGATCTTGCCGATCTGGCCGGCATATTTGAGGCTCGCCTGGTCGAGCTCGAACGACGCATCGTGGAACGCAACAACGCTCTCGTGACTCTCATGTTGGGGCCCCAGTCTGACCTGGCCGCACTCACCGGTCTGGAAAGTCCCGTTGCTCGTAAAGAGTCTGCTGAGGGATCGGTGGAGTCGCGATCCGGCCAGCCGTTCCGCCGCAGGCGTTAGTGCGCTGCACGGGCTCCCGCCCGGCCACCCTGGGATCACCGCGCCCCCCAGAGTCCTGAGGGCTCGGATCCCGGCCGAACCAATCTGCATTAGGATTCCCAATGGTTATTTCTTTGGTCTACCTAACAAAGGCTGGATGAACTTGGGCGTCTGGAAATGAGAGGTTGGAAGCTTCCTG
The DNA here is from genome assembly GCA_040905645.1 of Actinomycetota bacterium. Taxonomy (GTDB): domain Bacteria; phylum Actinomycetota; class CADDZG01; order JAHWKV01; family JAHWKV01; genus JBBDRH01. The sequence continues at coordinate 13,606 of JBBDRH010000360.1, read as the reverse complement.
GCCGGGCCCGGCCGGATCGCAGCATTCTTACCAGACGCTTTTTCACCTTTCTAGCCGCAGCTGCGGCCCTGGGGCTGGTGGCGAGCTCGTGCGGTTCGAGTCAGTCCCAGCCTGGGCCGGAAGTCTCGGAGCTTCCGGGCGAAGAAGAGCTGGAGACCAACGCTCTGCCCGCAGGCTTTCGAGACGAGATAGTGCTTGAGATTCAGGACCCCACGGGGTTCGAGTTCACTCCGGACGGCCGGATGATCATCACAAGCCAGCCCGGCCAGCTGTTCGTCTGGGACGGACGGACGACCTCTACGGCTCTGGATTTGGTGGCCGTGACCTGCAGCAGGATCGAACAAGGGATGCTGGGCATCGCCGCCGATCCCGACTTTGCAACCAATCGATTCATCTACGTCTACTACACCTTCGACGACGAGGGCGAGTGTGTGAACCGGGTGTCCCGATTCACGCTCGCCGACGAAAACCGTGTCGATCCCTCGACCGAGAAGGTCCTGATTGACAAAATCTTGTCGGTGCGCGCCTACCACAACGGGGGCGGCCTTGAGTTCGGCAAGGACGGTTATCTCTATGTTGGGGTGGGAGACTCCGGCTGTGATTACGACGGCGGTGGCTGCGACGGAAGGAACGACGCATCCCGGGACCTCCATGCCTTGGTGGGCAAGATCCTACGAATCACCAGAGACGGAGGCGTCCCGCCGGACAACCCGTTCCTGGGCCCGGATTCGGTGGAGTGCCGGCTGTCCGGGGTAGCCACGCCCGGCAAGATCTGCGAGGAGACCTACCTGTGGGGTCTGCGAAACCCGTTCCGGTTTGCGTTTGACCCGCACACCGAGCCGGCTCGGCTGTATGTGAACGATGTGGGGCAATTCGTCTGGGAAGAGATCAATCTTGCAGTCCCCGGTGCTGACTACGGCTGGAACGTTAGGGAAGGTCGATGTGCAAATAACTCGGAGGAGGACTGCGAGGGTCCGCCCGAAGGCATGACTGACCCGATCTTCTCTTACTCCCACAGCGAACCTGGCGGATGCGCCGCCATCACCGGCGGTGCATTTGTGCCCGAAGGCCTATGGCCCGAACCCTACGGCGGCGCCTACCTGTTCAGCGACTACCTGTGCGGGGCAATCTTCCGGCTGGTCGAGGACGAGGCCGGAGGGTTCAGCCGGACCGCTTTTGCCGTCGGCCTGGGAGGTGGAAGTGCGTCCGACATCGGATTCGGCCCCTTCGGGGACACTCAGGCCCTCTACTACGCCTCGTACGAGGGCGGGGGTCGAATCGGCCGCATCAGCTACGGCGGTGAACCATCGAACTGAGAACCAGGTCGCCTGCCACCCCTGAGTCCAGCCCGGAGCCCAGCTTCACCCCGCAAGCGTCAACATTGGACCGTTCTTCCAAAGGACCTCGACGTTTCATCGATCTCACTCGCGCCAGGGTCGGAAAGCTGTGGTGGGCTCCCCTGGTTGTCTGTTTCGGCTTGAGCGCCTGGGCGGTGGCGGGGTCTTTGAGCATCTTTCCGCTCTTTTCGGACAACAACGACGAGGCCGTATACCTGCTCATGGCGGACAGCTATGCCCAAGGCAGCTTGTTTCCGCCCGCACCCCACGAGTGGGAGGCATTTCGGCCCTGGATGAGCGTGCATGTGGAAGACCACTTCGTCACTCGCTACACCCCGGTTTTTCCCGCAGTTGTTGCAGCTGCCTCCCGGATCTTCGGCACCCATCGAGCCGGGCTTGCAGTGGTTGCCTTCGCAGCCTCCGGGACCGCCTATCTGCTGGCCCTCCAGCTGCTTGCAAGCAAGAAGCGGGCCCTGCTCGCCGCGATATTTTTCAGCCTCTCCCCCATGGTCCTCATGCAGAGCACCGCCTTTCTCTCCTACCTGTGCAGCCTCGCTCTGCTTCAGGGCTTCGCCGCAATGTTGATAGCGGGCATCCGGCGCGACTCCAGAATGCTCCTGCTGGCGGGCGGTTTCATCGTGGGAGTCTCCACGTTTGCGAGGCCGTTCGAAACAGTCCTCTTCCTGGCTCCACTGCTGGCCTGGGCCGGATGGCTGTTGAGAGCTAACCGCAAGCGCTTCCTGGCCAACATCGCAATCATCGCCCTGGGTGCCGCTGCTCCGCTTATCGCGATGTTGCTGTACTTCGATATCGCCACCGGAAGCCCGTTCCGCTTTCCGTTCAACCTCCTTTCGGACCGGGACAGCGTTGGCTTCGGCCTGAAGGAGATGGTCCCCGGGTTCGGCATCACCGAGTACACGCCGGGTCGGGCCTTCGAGGGCATGGTCCGGCATCTGCTTTATGTGAGCACCTGGGGTTTTGGTGGACTCGTGCTCCTGGGCCTGGCTTTCTGGGGAGCCCGCAAGTTTCGTGCGGGTCATCCGGCTCGGTGGTTGGGCCTCGTGATCTTCACCATCCCGCTTGGGTACTTTTTCTTCTGGGGCTCCTACGGAGCCACCGAGTGGGGAGGGCCCAGGCGTTTCGGCCCCTACTACTACCTGGTGATGATCACCCCCCTGGCGATTCTGGGAGCTCGTGGATTTTCCTCCGTGTGGCGGTGGGACCGCCGGGTTGGAGGTCTCACTGCAGTCGGGATGCTGGCGTTGAGCAGCCTGGTGATGATCAAGGCGGTTCAAGAGAATCGAAGCTTTACGGAAGGTCGCCGGAAACTCTACGGCCCCGTGTTCGAGATGAATTATGGACGGAATGCACTGGTGTTCCTGCCGCAGCTGCAGGGGGGTTGGCTGCTGCAGCCCTTTGCCCATGCCCGCAACTCCTCCCTGGACTCTCCCACAATCTGGGCGCTCGAACGAACCATCGAGGAGGACGTCGACGTAGTACTCGAGTTTGGTGACCGGGTCCCCTACCTCGCCGTCGCCCACGCGGAGGATTCACAGAGCATCGGGTTCATAACCAGGGTGGATCGCCTCGAGCTGGTCCGGGGCAGAAGGGTCATGGTGAAGCTGGCGCTCGAGAACCTCCCGCCACAGAAAGTGCGAGTCGACGTGGCCTCGGGACTGAAGATCGATTCCTTCACCCTTGACGGCGCACAGTTTCCTTCAGGCTCCGCTCGTCTTCCGCTAAGTGTCGGCGAAGGCGCCAACCAGTTGATGGGTCCGTTGCTCTCGACGTCAACCCGAGCCTCCCGCCGCCAGGAGCGAGACGTGGAAGTCACGTTATGGGCGCTTGATCCGGGCGGCGATCCCGATACCCTCCTTGCCGAGGACGAGCTACGCATCAACTACCGGGGCCCGAACGTGGAGCTGTTGGTACCTGCCGAGGCCCGAACGTCCCGCGCCGGCGAGGTCTCCATGTCGGTTATAGCCTCGGGCACGTAGGCGCCTGCGCGATTGCAACCACGGTACCGTCGACTTAGAATCACCATCGAAATGCTCTTAGGTCGACCACACATTCGCCGGCAGGTCAACCTTGCAACCGAGCGACTCGCCAATATCCGCCAGGGGGCGCAGAGAGGCCTCGTGGCCGGCCTGGTGGCTGCCGGCTTGCTGGGGAGCATATTGATCGTCCTCTACGGTCCGGCCAGCTTCGGCAACTACGCCAACTCGAAGCCCCCGGTTCCTGAGGAGAATGGCGATGAGCCGGGCCCCGACCCTGCCGGCCGCGCCTCCACCGGGGTTCAGACGGGGGACGACGCGAGCGAGGTCGAAGGTGATACCGGGTCGATGGCCGTTTCGAAGGGCGACGCTGTCGCCCTGCCCGGCCTCAGGGCGTCCCGGAGGGAGGGGGCGTCCCGTGGACAGGGAACGTCCCGCGGCACCGGAACACCCCGCAGCGCGGCAAAGAAGGCTCCCGCCGCGCATCCGCTGATTCAGCCCTCCAGTCAGGACGGCGGTGAGGTTTCACCGGTCCCCCGAGGAGCGCAGCGACCACCCCGGCCGGCGCGAACCGATCGAGCTCCTAGAACAAACGCTGCTGCCCGCTCACAATCCACCGCGCCTGCCGGCGGCACCGATGTCACAGTCATCGGCGGGGGCTTCAGAGGGCCGGCTCGGATCATCGTAGCTCCCGGCGCCGGGCGCCAGGAGGTCCAAGGGGGCGAGGCCGAGCAGCATTAGGCGGATACCCATCGAGCGGCACCGGCCAGTGCCATATCAGCCAACCTTCGGGGCGTTTGGCGGCGTGAGGCGCCACCTCTCGCGCCCCAAACCTCGCAGACGTTGGCTGACAGGGCACTAATGGATCGGGCGGTCGCGCAGCAACAGGATCCCCAGGGGAACCGAGGCCATCATCACCAGACCTGCCGCGTAGATTGCCGCCGGCCCGTAGAGGACCTCGTTCGTAGCGCTCCAAACCCTGGTCGCCAGGGTCGAGTAGCCGATGGGCGCCACCATCAGCGTGGCCGGGAGCTCCTTCATTGCCGACAGGAAGACGAGCGAGCCCGCCGCCGTGATTCCCGGACGAATCATCGGCAAGGTGACCCGCCTGAGCACTCCCATCCGCGAGCTGCCGAGCATCTGAGCGGCCTCCTCGACCTGAGGGGAAACCTGAAGCAGCGAAGCTCGCAGTCCCCCGATCGCCAGGGGCATGAACAACACCGTGTAGGCAAATACAAGCATCCACCTGGTCTGGTAGAGGATCGGGACATACCTGGCCCCGAAGAAGACCAGCGAGAGCGCCACAGTGACCCCGGGCAGGGCGTGGCCGACAAAGGCGCCGGCCTCGATCACCTTTGCAAGGGGGCCGGGATACCGCGCCACCAGCATCGCCACCGGCTTGGCAGCCAGCACACAGAAGGCGGTGCCCAGAGCAGAGGCTTCGATGCTTCGCCAAGCGGGCAGGGCGGCAATCGAGATCAGATCGGAAGAGATAGCCGCTCGGTAGAGCCAGTAGCCGATTGCTGCAAAGGGGATCACCAACGAGAAGATTCCCAGCACCACACACGCTCCGAAAGCCGGCCATCGCCAGATGCCCAACCTCACCGTGACCGCTGCTCTTCGCCCCCCGGTGGCGCTCAACCTGTGGTACTTCGCTTTGCCGCGCGTCATCCCCTCGGCCACCACCACGGAGGTGGTGACCGCGATCAGGATCAACGACAGAATCGCCGCGTTGGTCCGGTTCAGAGAGCTTCGGTACTGCACGAAGATGGCGTTGGTGAAGGCGTCAAACCGCAGAAGCGAGACCGCGCCGAAGTCGTGGAAGGTGTAAAGGGCCACCAACAAACCACCGGAAGCAATAGCGGGCTTCAGGTGTGGGACAAGCACTCGCAGCTGCGCGATCCGCCGCCCGTCCAGCGTTGCCGCCGCCTCCTCGAGTGCGGGATCGATGCCTCTGATCGCCGCCCTGACCGTCAGCAGCACGTAGGGGTAGGTGAAAAGCGTGAGCACCAGCCAGGCACCCCAGAACCCGTAGATCTCGGGGAGCCGTTCGACTCCCAGCGGCGCAAGCCATCTCTGGACCTGACCCCTCGGACCGAAGAACGCGACGAAGGCAAACCCGGCCACGTAGGATGGGATCACCAGCGGAAGGGCCGCCGCAACGGTCCAGAACCCGCGCCAGGGAAGGTCGGTGCGGACCGTCAGCCACGCCAGCGGAGCGGCGATCACCACGCTGGCGGTGGTGACTGCCACAGCAAGCAGCACCGTTCTGCCCAGGAGCCGCATCGTCCGGGCATCCGTAACCACCTCGGCCACTCCGGAGACACCCGCCTGGGAGCCGCGGATGATCAGGTAGGCCACCGGGATCAACATCCCGGCCCCGACCAGTGCTCCCATCGCAGAAAGCAGCCGCGGCGGGCGCCGTTTGATCGATGGGGCTCTCGTTTTCATCCCTCTGGAGTCGCTCGGACCCGGAGCGGGGGTGACGGTGGGCCCCATCTCAGAGCAGCTCTAGGTCCTCCAGCAACTCGAGGGTGCCCTCCAGGTCGTCGAGGTTGCTGAGATCGATGTCGGGAGAATCCAGCTGGTCGAGCGGAGTGAGCTTCTCGTTGGCGGCGACTCCCTCGGTCAGCGGGTATTCGAAGGTTTCCCTGGTGAACTCCTCCTGGATCTCCTTCGAAAGCAGGAACTCGACGAAACGCCGGGCGGGCTCCTGGTTCGTGCTTGTCTTGAGGATCCCCACCCCGGCGACGTTCACCAGAGCCCCCACGTCCCCTCCCCCTATGAAGTGGTTGACCGATCTGAGGTCGGGGTTATCGCGGCTCAGCTCCAGGGCGTAGTAGTGGTTCACGAAGCCTGCATCGATCTCCCCGGCGGAAACGGCCTCCACGATCGTGACGTTGTTCGGATAGCTCTCGATGCCGAGATCGATCATGTCCTCGAGCCACTGCCGGGTCTCGTCCTCACCCTTGATCCGGCGCATGGCGGTGATAAATGATTGGAACGATGCGTTGCTCGGAGACCAGCCCAGCCTGTCCCGCCACTTCTCATCGGTGAAGTCCATGATCGAGGCGGGGAACTCCTCGGGCCTCACCTCGTCCGGATTGTAGACGACCGTTCTCGCTCGCCCGGTTACACCCACCCAGCTGCCGGTCGCGGACCGAAACTTCTCCGGAACCACCGAGACCAGCTCCTCAGGCAGCTCGACGAAGGCATCCTCGTCCTGCACCGCCCCCAGCGAGCCGGCATCCTGGGCGAAGAAAAGATCGGCCGGCGAATTTTCACCCTCCTCCAGAATCTGGGCCGCCAGCTCGGAGGTGCCGCCGTATTTGACCTTGGTGTCGATCCCGGTGGCTTTTTCGAACTCATCGAAGATGTCACCGACCAGCTCCTCGGACCTGCCCGAGTAGACCACTATCGACTCTTCTTCCGCCTCTTGGGGCGGTTGGGAGGAGCACGCACTCAAGGCTATGAGTACCAGCAGACCGGCGGCAACTACTCTTCGCATAGGGTTCCCTTCGTAGAGTTATTAGGTTGGTCTAACGTCCTATCTTAGGGATCACTTAGCCAGAGCCGCAACCCCCTCTGCGCCGCTCTCCCGAGCCAATACCTTTGACACTTCGTGCCCGGACGGGCACAATTAACCTTCCGGGGTCGCTCGGGAACAGATTTGAGCAACGGCGCTCGCTTCAGCGGGCGCATTTTTTATGGGCGCCTCGTTTGCTGAAGAAAGTTCGAAGCGTCACGCACTTCGCTTCGATTTAGTCAAAGGAGCCGGGATTGAACTCCTCTTCCATCTCTCCGCAGGGCCTCTACGACGGCAGGTTTGAGCGCGACGCCTGCGGCATCGGCTTCGTGGCCGACATCCAAGGCCGCAGCAGCCGAAACATTGTCGCCTCCGCCCTTTATTCGCTGTGCAGGGTGAGGCATCGCGGAGCGGTCGCAGCCGACACTAAGAGCGGCGACGGCGCAGGCCTTCTGGTTCCTCTCCCGACGTCCTTTTTTGCGGCCGAGGCCGGTGAGGGCGTCGATCCGTCCTTCCTGGGAGTTGCGATGGTTTTCGTCTGGCCCCCGGATCAGACTCTTCACCGGGGAAAAGTTGAGGAGGCGTGTCACCACGAGGGCATCGGGCTCATCTCCTGGCGAGAGGTCCCCGTCGACCTCGATGTGATCGGGGAGCAGGCGACCGCGATCCGCCCGGGCATCGAGCAGGCATTGCTGCTGAAACCCGTGGGCGTGGACGCCGCCGAGGGCGAGCGGAGGTGTGTCCGAGCGCGCAAACGGGCCGAGAAGGCCTGCCGGGAAGCGTCGATTGGCATCTACTTCCCCTCGTTCTCGTTTCAGACCATCACCTACAAGGCGCTCGTGGTCGCCGATCAGCTGGCCGAGTTCTATCTCGACCTGGCGCAGGAGTCCTTCCAGGCGCCGTTTGCGATCTTCCACCAGAGGTTCTCCACCAACACCGCCCCCACCTGGGAGCGCGCCCAGCCGTTCCGGCAGAGCTGCCACAACGGAGAGATCAACACCATCGCTGGCAACATCAACCGAATGCGTGCCCGGGAAGGAAGGCTGGGCAAGAGAAACCTGCTCGAGGAGGAGCTGTTGAGACCGATCATCGATGTGGAAGGTTCGGACTCGGCGATGCTCGACAACGCTCTCGAGCTGCTGAACCGTGAGGGGCGGAGCATCACCCATGCGGCAGCGATGCTCATTCCCGCAGCGTGGGAGAACCACGAAGACATCGAGGACGCGGTCAGAGACTTCTACCGGTACCACGGGTGCCTGATGGAGGCCTGGGACGGTCCGGCCGGAGTCATCTTCACCGACGGCACCCGGGTGGGAGCAGCAATGGACCGCAACGGTCTTCGCCCGCTGCGCTACTCGGTCTGCGAGGACGGTTTCGTAACCTGCGCGTCCGAGGCCGGGTCGATCTACACCCGCGGCCACGGAATGGTGCGCCGCGGAAAGCTGGGCCCCGGCCAGATGATCTGCATCGATCCCGCCGACGGGGGCTTTCAGGACAACCCGGTAGCGGACCGGCTCGCCAAGTCGAAGCCCTACGGCCGGTGGGTCGAGGAGCATCTCACCCACGCTCCCCTCGTCCCGCCCGAGCCCGTGGTCCCTGGAGACCTGACCGCCCGGCAGATCACCTTCGGGTACACCCGCGAGGAGTTCACCACCGTGATGCGCCCGATGGCCACGACCTCTCACGAACCCACGTCCTCTATGGGCGACGACACCTCGCCTGCGGTACTGTCCGAGTACTCCCGAAACCTCTACAACTACTTCAAGCAGCGCTTCGCCCAGGTCACCAACCCGGCCATCGACCACGTCCGGGAGCGATCGGTCATGAGCATCCGCACCCTGATCGGCCCGCACGACCCCATTCTGTGGGAGCGCGCGGAAGGGTCGTCTCTCCTGGAGCTCAACTCCTTCTTCCTCTTCAAGCCGCTGGGCGGCTACCGGTTGGATGCCACCTTCGCAGTCGAGGATGGGAAACAAGGCATGGCCGCGCAGGTCGAACGCATCTGCCAGGAGGCGGAGCAGGCGGCCCGGATAGGCAGCGGAATCCTACTCATCTCAGACAGGGATGCCGGGCCCGAACGCGCTCCGATCCCTATGCTCCTCGCGGTGGGAGCCGTGCATCAAAGGCTCATGAGCTCCGGCCACCGGACCCGGACCAGCATCGTCGTGGAGACCGATGAGGCCCGCGAGGTGCACCACTTCGCCTGCCTGCTGGGTTACGGCGCCGAGGCCATCTGCCCCCGCCTCGCCCTGGAGGGCCTGGCCGATCTGGTCGAGAGGGGACGGCTGGGTGAGGACATCCCGGTCACCGAGGCCCTCATCCGGTATCGATCCGCGGTCGAGGAAGGGGTGCTCAAGATCATGTCGAAGATGGGGATATCCACCACCGACTCCTATCGGGGTGCCCAGATCTTCGATGCCGTCGGCATCGGCAAGGACCTGATCGAGCTGGCGTTCACCGGCACGCCTTCCCCCTTGGACGGCATCGGGATGGACGAGATTGCCGAAGACTCACTGCGGCGCCACTCCGAGGGCTACAAGCCCAACTCCAGGTTGGTCAACCCCGGCTACTACAAGCACCACACGCACGGCGAGTTCCACGCCACCAACCCCGGGGTGGTCGACGCCATGCACGCTGCGGTCAAGACCGACGATTGGGCGCCTTACGGCCGATTCGCCGAGCTCGTGGCGTCCAGGCCTGCCACGGAGCCGCGCGATCTCTTCGATTTCGTGCCCGCGGGCGATCCTATTCCGGTTGAGGAGGTGGAGCCGGTTTCCGCCATCACCGCCCGCTTCTCCACCGGGGCGATCAGTCACGGAGCGATTGGGGCAGAGGCCCACGAGACGCTGGCGATCGCGCTGAACAGCCTGGGCGGGGCGGCCAACAGCGGCGAGGGGGGCGAAGATCCCAAGCGCTTCCGGGACGAGAGGCGGTGCAAGATCAAGCAGGTGGCATCGGGCAGGTTCGGGGTCACCCCCGAGTACGCCTCATTTGCGGAGGAGCTGCAGATCAAGATCGCCCAGGGCTCCAAGCCGGGCGAAGGCGGGCAGATCCCCGGCCACAAGGTGACCGAGGAGATCGCCCACCTTCGTCACACGCAGCCTGGGGTGGCGCTCATCTCCCCTCCCCCGCATCACGACATCTACTCCATCGAGGACCTGGCCCAGCTGATCTTCGACCTCAAGCAGGTCAATCCGAAAGCCACGGTCTCGGTCAAGCTGGTGGCGGAAGCCGGCGTGGGGACCATCGCGGCCGGGGTGGCCAAGGCCCTGGCCGACGTGATCCACATCTCCGGCTGGGATGGGGGCACCGGCGCAAGCGCGCTGTCGAGCATCAAGAATGCAGGACTGCCCTGGGAGATCGGGGTGGCGGAGACTCAGCAGACCCTGATGCTCAACGGTCTGAGGGACCGGGTCAGGGTCCGGGTCGACGGCGGCATGAAGAGCGGGCGCGACGTGGTTGCCGCGGCGCTTCTGGGCTGCGACGAGTTCTCCTTCGGAACGTCCTTGCTGCTCGCAGAGGGCTGCATCATGGTCCGGGCCTGTCACCGCAACACCTGTCCGGTGGGAATCGCCACCCAGCGAGCCGATCTCAGGGCCAAGTTCACGGGCAAGCCGGAGGAGGTGGCTCGCTATCTGGTTTTTGTAGCCGAGGAGACCAGGCGGATCCTCGCCTCCCTGGGCCTCAGGTCGATCGAGGAAGCCATCGGCAGAGCTGATCTGCTCAAGCCCAAGCTAAAAGGGCACCGATCCGCCAACCTCGATCTGCTTCCGATGATCGCCCAGCCCGAGGGGGTCCGCCACTTCGTGGCAGCTCACCCGATTCAGCGTCCCACCTCCGAGCTGGGCGACAAGGTCTTTGACGAGTCGTTTGAAGCAATCATGAAGGGCGATCGGATCGAGCTGAGCTTCCCGATTCACAACTCGGACCGCACCATCGGCGCCAGACTGGGAGGGGCCATCGCCCATGAGCACGGGAGTCAGGCCCCGCCCGGAAAGGCCAAGATCACCTTCGAGGGGGAGGCCGGCCAGAGCTTTGGGGCTTTCCTCACCCATGGGGTCGAGTTCGTTCTCACCGGAGAGGCCAACGACTACGTGGGCAAGGGTATGGGCGGCGGCCGGATCGTCATCAGGGCTCCACAGAACGACGCGGGCGATCCTCACCTGATCGGCAACACGGTGCTCTATGGGGCCACCGGCGGCCAGCTGTTCGTGTCCGGGAAGGCGGGCGAGCGCTTCTGCGTCCGCAACTCCGGCGCCACCGCGGTGATCGAGGGGGTCGGGGATCACGCCTGCGAGTACATGACCGGGGGAACCGTGGTGGTCCTCGGCCCGACCGGATGGAACATGGGAGCGGGCATGACCGGCGGCCAGGCGTATGTCTGGGACCCCGAGGCACGGCTGCGGGCGCGGGTCAACCCGGAGCTGGTGGACCTCCACCGGCCGCCCCGGGTCCACATGGCCGAGCTCCTGGAGCTGATTGCCGACCACGCCGAGCTCACCGGATCCTCCCGGGCCCTCGACATCCTGGGGGACTGGGAGAGCCAGTCGGGGAACTTCTGGAGGCTGGCACCCAAGGCCGATGTCGCCAGGCTGGAAGCTGCGCACGAGGGATCGCTTTCCGGTAAACCGTGAGAGTGTCCCTTCAGCCAACCATTGGGGTGTTTGGCGGCGTGAGGCGGCCCCATGCTTCGTTCTCGGTCGCCCCCGTAGGACTCCGGCTATGGGGGCTCCCTGCGGCCTCGCCTGATGACACCTCACGCGCCCCAAACCCCGCAAGCGCTAGCTGAAGGGACACTCGTTGGACGAGGAAAAACAGAGGCTCGAGGGGTTCAACTCCAACCGGGGTCCTCTTCTCGAGAAGATGGAGCTCGAGTGGCTGGAGGCGAGCCCGGAGCGGGTGGTCGCACGCATCCCGGTTCAGAGCAACGCCCAGCCATTCGGGGTCCTGCACGGCGGCGCGTCCGCAGTTCTGGCGGAGAGCATCGCCTCCGTGGGCGCCTGGCTGGCCGACACCAGCCGGGTCGCGCTCGGGGTTGAGATGAAGGTCAACCACCTGCGCCCAGCCAGGTCGGGCTGGATCACCGGGACCGGCCTGCCGCTGATGTCGGGCAAGAACCTGACCGTCTGGGAGATAAGGATCCATGACGACGAGGGGCAGCTGACCGCCTTCTCGACCTGCACGGTGGCACTGCGCGACGGCGACTAAGCTTTCCCCCATGAAGATCTTCGTCCGCGGGGGCGGCGGGACGCCGGCCAAACCGGAGAGCCCCTCCGGCGAGATGAGCCTGATGGAGCACCTGGAGGAGCTCCGGAGCAGGCTGTTCAAGATCGTCCTCGCCTACGCTCTGGCGTGCGTGGGCGCCTGGTTTCTGTACTCCCGGGTGCTGGCGCTGCTGATAGGTCCACTCGCCAAGCTGCCCATCGCAGATCAGATCCTTCAGGACGGCCAGCTGATCTACACCGCCCCGACCGAGGCGTTCTTCATCCGGCTGAAGGTGACTGCCTTCACCGGAATGGTCTTCGCGCTGCCGGTGATGCTCTGGCAGCTGTGGCGGTTCGTCACGCCGGGCCTTCACCGGCACGAGCGCCGGTATGCGCTGCCCTTCGTGGTGATCTCAGTGTTCCTCTTCGCCATGGGTGTGCTGACGGCGTTCCTGTCTCTGCCCAAGGCCCTGGAGGTGCTCACCGGGTTCGCTGGGTCGGAGCTGGTCCTGCTGCCGCGGGCTTCGGACTATCTGTCGTTTGTGCTCCTGCTGGTCGCCGCCTTCGGGTTCTCCTTCGAGTTCCCGATAATCCTGCTGGGACTCACGCTGGTGGGCGTCCTGAGCAGCGCCAAGCTGCGCAAAGCCAGGCGGGTCGCCTGGGTGATCATCCTGATAGTTGCGGCGATCATCACCCCCACCCAGGACCCGATCACACTGGCGATCATGGCCCTCCCTCTGGGACTCCTGTACGAAGGCACCATCCTGGTGGCACGCCTGATGAAGCGGTAGAACGACCAAAGCCTACGGTTGCCGCCCATCCGGCATACAGTAGAGGTGCGGATCTAGAGAGGAGCGCAGCAATGCCAGGTTTGGGTGCCCCCGAGTTACTGCTCGTCCTAGGAGTGATAGTCCTGCTTTTTGGCGCCAAGAAGCTGCCGGAGTTTGCTCGCTCACTAGGAAAAGCGAAGGGCGAGTTCAAGAAAGGTCTCGACGAGAACGAAACGGAGAAAGCGAAAGCCGACGCCGCACCTGAAGCTGCGGAGGAGTCCTCACCCGAGACGAAATAGCTCCGCCTCACCTTCCCACCGAAACAACCGGCTCCGGCCACGCCTTTCTGTCGGAAGGCGCTATCTTGCGAGCATTACCCAACGGCCGCCTGACCCGATCAGGTCCTTCCTCCCCTCAAAAGGTGCTGCAGTCTTCGCGCCGGGCGCGCAGGGACCAGCCCGGAGGGGGCCCAAAACCCCGGTTTCTGGCTGCGTTTCCTTTTAGGTACAATTCGCGCGGTTGGTCAAGCGCTCCGGGATAAGAAGCGCCCGCAGCGTGATGGCTCAGGAGTGGGAGCAACATGTCGTTGCTTGCTCGGGATAAGGGGGTCGCGATGAGGAAGTTGCGAGGCACTGCCTGGCTGGCTCTGCTTTTGTCGTTGTTGCTTTTGGCGGCGGCTTGCGGTGGAGGCGACGGCGCTACCGACGACGGAGACGGCGAGGCTGCTGCCGGGGACTGCGACCCGGGCACCCTGACCCCGGCAGAAGCCCCGGCG
>JBBDRH010000359.1:0-3778 GCA_040905645.1 Actinomycetota bacterium | reverse complement strand
TCTTCGCGGTTGCCATGACATTACTCGGCTCCGTGATGCGCCTGCGGGTTCCAACCGGATCGGCCACCAGCCTGCCGAACCACGGATCGTCCTGGCGGTCGATCGCCGCAAGCTCCCCGACGAGCTTGTCGGTGTTGTAGTCGGTGGATCGCTCCTCGAGGATGAGCACGTCGCCTTCCTGGGGCGGGGTGAATCCCTCCTTCGGAGGTGTGAGTCTCAGGCGGATAACTCCGTTTTCGGGAGCATGGGTAACCGATGCCAGCGCCAAGGGCCGCTTCGGCGGAGCAAAGGGCCTGGCACGATAACCGGCATCGTCGAAGGCCAGCCTGGCCTTGCGCCCCTGTTCGTTATCGTGGGTGAGTATCCAGTTGTTGAAGGTCCCGGCATCTACCTCGATCTCCGACTGGGTTGGATCGATCCGGTACCGGTCGCCCTCGATAAACGTGAGTTTCAGGCTGTCGGCAGCGGCCAGTCGCTCGGGCTCGGGGGCGGTGCGTCTGGCCCGCTGATCGAGGTAAGCCAGAACGTACTCGTAGCGCGAGACGAATGCCAGCCGTGACATCAGCGGATGGCGAAAACCCGCCCCCGGCGGTAGCTCGAACTTCGGGGGCCAGGCGAAGAGCGCTCCGGTGGGCTTTAGCCGCTCCCGGATGCCGTTGATGGTTGCGCCGGTTGCCCAGACCCGTCGCTTCAAATGCCCCTCGATGTTGGGAACGAGGTCCCCTCGCGCCTGGAACCACACGTAGAAAATGGCGTCGCTTTTCAGCCGGTTGGAGAGCTCGAAGTCGAAGTAGTCGTTGTGCTGATAGTCGAAGGCAAATGTGCTCGGCTTGAGTGCGGCCACGACGTCGGCGAAACGATAGGAGACCTTGATCGGCAGCGCGAACACTCCCCTGATGACCGACGTCAGCACCACCAGCGGGAAGAAAACCTCGTTGGCCGGATGGTCCTCGGCGGCGGCAAGATCGGGGTGCTGGAAGTGGAAAAAAAGGCTCATGGCGTTCTCGGCGACAGTTCGATTCGGGTCGTGAGTCGCTTCCAGCAGAGCCTCGACCAGCAGTTCCCGCTCGTAGGAGTCGAAGACGTAGACCTGCACGCTCTTTCGGATCTTCCACTCCCGATCCGAGGAGTGTTCCGCGTTGAAATCGTGCACAGGTCGAAGCATCGCCATCAGATCACGGACCAGGTGCCGTCTCAGCTCCGTCTTGTCGGCGTCATCCTCAGTCGGAGATACCCGGCAGACCGTCTCCTGCCATTCATCGAATACGTGGGGATCGCTCCCCTGTTTCGGAGGACCGGAGCCGAACCGGTTGATCGCAAAACCGTAGATCGAGCCGGAGAGCGGTTCGCTCTGAAGGGTGAGGATGATACGCACGTCCTCCCAAGTGGGCATCGCCACCGAAGCCGCTCCGGTCTGGTGCTCCACGCCGGTGGTGATGGCATCGACCGAAAGCGCCAAGCGTCGAGTCTTCCCCCGCAGTGAAGCCGAGCCCTGCATGATCTCGGGAGCATCCTCCCGTCTCAGAAACTGGCCGAAGTCTTCGACGGTGTGGACATCTGCCGCCTTGGCGAGGTGGCGCTTGGCAAACGTGGACAGGTAGGGGACGAGGCTGACATCGTTCGCCGCCTCGGCCCCTGTGCGGCAGTGCTGGTAGAAGTCGCACCATTCGCAGCGGTAGTACAGGTGCCAGAAGGCCTCGGAAGCCGGCGCCCGCAGGATGGGCTGCAGCTCCTGAGTGAGGAAGGTTTCGAGCGGAGGCCTGACCCCCGAGAGATCGAACATCTCCGGAGATTGCTGACGGTACAGCCAGACTCCGCCTCGGCGGGTGGTGGTCAGGCCGGCGATGCCGTGGTCGGACAGGACGTGCCGAAGGATGAGGGTGTACAGGGTCGACTGGATCTTGTGGGAGAGCTTCGATTCGTCGGTTGCCTTGAGGTCCAGCACAGTGACCTCATTGGTGCCGTCCTCCCCTTCGGCGATCATGAGCAGGTCAGGGCGGCACTCCCCGAACTCGACCAGTTCCCGGTCCAGCCCGTAACGTGCGTAGAAACTGTTGGTCGCTATCAGCGTCGGCTGGTAGATGTACTGGCCGGGAACCGCATTCCTGAGGGCTTCGATGGTCTGGGTTGCGGTGTGGATGCAGGAAGTCTTCGCTGCATCGGGGTTCTCAAGCGGGGCGGCGCCGATCACGGCGGAGTCGATCAGGTGCGTGGCGAGAACTTCTCCTTCCCAGTCGTAACCTGAGTCGAGGATGGCCTTGGTGAGCAGGCTGCGGTCGAGCTCGTGGGGCGGCACGCCCTCGTCATGCTTGAGGTGCTTGGGCGTAGCCGAGTAGCGGAGAAACCGATCGCACTCGTGGAAGTAGTACCGAGCGACCCGGGAGGGCGAAAGGTTGTACCGGCCCATGTAGCCAGTATGGCCCAGTTGTCAGGGGCGGTCGGAGCCTTCGGCCACGCTCCCTGCGCCGTCAAATTCTCGGACCGTTCGTTACCAGTATGGCCAGTATTGGCGGCGGCGGCGGCATGTCCCCATCTCATACTCGAAACATGCGAGGTTGACTGGGCCGAGCGCGGCACGCTTCACCACTCCGCCCGATGCCCTGACAGCTTCAGGTAAGCTGGACCACCGCCAGGGGCAGTCTGACTAAACTGTCACACGCAGCTTCTACCATCGAGGGATGCTCACAGGAGGTAAACGATGGCACTTTCGGCTGACCCCGCCGCCCGGCGGTACACCTACGCCGACCTGGAGACTTTCCCCGACGATCACTTTCGGCGCGAAATTATCGACGGCGAGCTGATCGTGAATCCTTCGCCGGTACCACGGCATCAAAAAGCGGTGACGAATTTCTTGTTTCATCTGGAGTCTTACGCCCGGCGGGCCGGAGGTCATGCCTTTTCGGCGCCGCTCGACGTTTTCTTCGCCGAAGACAACGTGGTGGAGCCCGACCTCCTGTTCGTCCGAGCCGATCATTCGGAGCGAATCGGCTCCCGATATGTGATGGATGCCCCGGATCTGGTGGTCGAAATCTCCTCCCCCTCCACCCGGCACTTGGAACTGGTGCGCAAGCGGGAGCTCTACCAGCGCTTCGGCGTCCCAGAGTACTGGTACGTCGACCTGGAGGCCGAGCGGGTGGAGATGTACCGCCTGGAACAAAGCGCCTACACCGCGCCGGTGATCGGATACTCGGGTCAGGCGCTCGAGTCGGCGCGGCTGACCGGCTTCGCCATGCCGGTTGACGAAGCCCTCGGGCTGAAGCCCTAGGCAGGACATCATGCGGCGTAGATTGGATAAAGTCACCCACCAAGGAGGAGAACAGATCGATGTTGTCGGACTTTGCTATCAGTCCCACCCTGCCTGTCAGTGACCTCGCACGCGCTCGCAAGTTTTACGAGGAGGTGCTCGGATTCCAGCCCAGTGAGGTAATCGAAGAAATGGGGCAAGTTACTTATCCAAGCGGCGCCGGCAGCTTCTTTGTTTACGCAACTGCGTCCGCCGGCACCAATCAGGCCACCTCGGCTGGGTGGCGGGTCGACGACCTGGACGCGGAGATGGCGGACATGCGCAGCCGCGGCGTGGTCTTCGAGGAGTACGACCTCCCCGGGCTCAAGGCGGTGAACGGCGTTGTCGAGATCCCCGGCGGCAAGGCTGCCTGGTTCAAGGACACCGAAGGAAACATTCTCGCCCTGGATCAGCTGACCTAACACCGACCACCTGTTCGTCGAGCGAGCCCTCCCGGTCAAGACCCGGGAGGGCTCGATCAGCGCTCTAAACCAT
>JBBDRH010000358.1:0-3819 GCA_040905645.1 Actinomycetota bacterium | reverse complement strand
ACGAAGCCGAGCAGGATGAGGAAGCCGAGCGAGATCACAAGGTCGAGCTGGCCGAGCCTCCGCAGCAGATCGAAGGTCGCAACGCCGCCCACGGCGCCAACCATGCTCGAAACAATCAGGAAGCCGGCCAGGTGCAGGTCGACGCCGCCGCGCCGATAGTGGCTCATTGCGCCGGAGGTCGATGCGGCGACCACTTGGCCAGTGACCGAAGCCACAGCCACCGGTGCCGGCACTCCGGAGAAGATCAGTAGCGGCGTCAACAGGAAACCGCCGCCGACGCCGAACAGTCCCGAGAGGAAGCCCACGGCGCCGCCGATCCCCACGAGGAAGAACAGATTGACCGAAAGCTCAGCAATAGGGAGGTAGATGGTCACGAATGGAGCTCTGTTCGCTTCTCAGGGCCACCAGGACGCCCGAGTCCGGAGCCGTTGTCGAACCATTCTTGCCCCTTCATGACGATGGCAGGTCGTAGACCACCCGAAAGCCGATATGACCGGTGGCGCTGTCCGGCGTATTGCCGGTGCGAGCGGCGATCCTATAGCGGTGACAATAGGTATGGTGGCAGAGGTAGGAACCGCCCTTGGTCAGCATCAGCCCCTTGCTGACTGCATCGCCGTCGGCGGCCCGCAACAGCTTCTTCGTCGAGCGGATGCGCAGAGGCTGATCACACCACTCCCAGACATTGCCGCACATATTGAAAAGGCCGTAGCCGTTGGGTTCGAAGGCATCAACGGGGCAGGTGCCGAAGTATCCATCAGCAGCGGTGTTGCGCTCCGGAAAAGCGCCCTGCCAGATGTTGCAGGGCAGGAATCCATGCTCCTCCGGTACGCGATCGCCCCAGGGGTAGCGTACGTCACCGAGGCCGCCGCGAGCGGCGTGTTCCCACTCGGCTTCGGTGGGCAGCCGAGCTCCGGCCCATTGAGCGAAGGCTCGGGCATCGTTGAGCGAGACCTGGACCACGGGATGGTTGCCGCGGCCGCTCAGGTCGGAACCCGGACCCTCCGGCGCATTCCAGAAGGCGCCCGAAACGTTACGCCACCAGACGGCGCCGACGACACCCTGGGTTGGGCCGGCGTTTTCGGGCAGCAGAGCATGAAAGACGAAGGACCAGCCGAAGCGTTCGGCTTCGGTCACGTAGCCGGTTTCGGCGATAAACTTGGAGAACCAGTCGTTGGTGACGGCATAGGGATCGATGGCGAAAGGCCGTAACTTGACCTCGCGCAGCGGGGCTTCGCCGTCTACGGCGAAAAATGGCGCCCGTGTGCCGATCAGGCCTCGGCCTCCGGGCACCCGAACAAGCCTGTCTGGTAGTGGTCGCTTCGAGTGAGATAGCGGCCTCTGGACCTCCACCCCCATGGCCCTTGCAGGCGCACTCGGACCGCAGCATGTCGAGGGTCCGCAATCTGCAGCGGCGGGGACCTGGCTCGAGGAGTGGGGAGATGTCATATGCCGGCGGGAAAGCGGGTGGATACTTGGGAGCTAGCGCAGGTCGAGGCGACGAAAGATCTCCGGTGGCGCATCGTTCGCTTCCAGAAGCCTGGCCATTGTGGCGACCATCGATTGTTCGAGCTCTCTGTTGCGGAGGGGAACCTCCTGGTGTGGATCCTTGTGTATATCGTAGAGCGCCGTCGAAGTGTCCTCCATCACTTTAGGGCCATGGGAGTTGTACCAGGGCGAACTCTCGATGACCGGGACTCGGAGGACAGGCATTCCCCGCGCATAGGCGAGCTCTTGCACCAGCTCCGCACCTTGCAATTCCTCCCTCGTGAACGGCTGCCGCATGTGGTTCGGCATCAGCGTATATTGGTAAAGTTCCTGATCGAGCACGTTTTCGGGGTAGCGAAAGTAGGAGTATCTCCCGTCCGTGAGGTTCACGGCACCACCAAAATAGCCGAAGATCACAGCGTCGTGGACAGTGGCGCCCTCGTCCGCCAGCAGCGGCAGGAGAGATTTTCCGGTAACGCCATCCGGCGCGTCCACGCCAAACGCCTCGAGGAAAGTCGGCATCAAATCGGGCGTCTGCGTCAAGGCCGGCCGGCGTTCGCCGGCACGCGATCGGTGCTCCGGGTGGTGGACGAAGAGCGGGATGTGCGCGACTTCCTGGTAACAGGGCATTCGGTTCTTGGCCCACCACTCATGCTCGCCCAGCATGTAGCCATGATCGGTGGACACGACCAACATCGTATCCTTCCACATGTCATAGGCATCCATGCGGTCCAATACGCGTCCGAGCTGCTCGTCGCACAGCGCCAACAGGGCCATGTAGTTCGCGCGCAATTCGTCTTGTTCATCGTCCCCCTCGGTCACCCGGTCATAAGGCGGCCAGTCTCGGATCGGTCCTTGATAGCTCGTCGGAAAGTTCGCTCGATGGCGGTCGGGGGCATAGAAGGGCTCGTGCGGATCGAAGGTCTCAACCTGCAAGAACCAGTTGTCGGCGTCGCGGTTAGTGTCGATGAACTCCTCGGCGAGGTTGAAGCAGCGCACCGACGGCCAGTCCTGTTCCTCCCGGATGTGCGGGCGGTTGACCATGTAGTGGTAGGGAATCGAGCCGGGGCGGTCGTTGTACTGATCCTGGTAATAGGTCTGGCGCCATTCCTCCTTGGGCGGTGCGACCACGCCCTTCCAGCCATCACCCTCCTGACCGCGGACGTATTCGAAGCTGTGGTAGCGGGTGTGGTAGCCGGCGCCCCCGTCCTCCAAGTAGTGATAGTGATCGGTTATGAGGTGCGAATAAACGTCTTTCGACTTCAGGCATTCGGGCAGAGCGTTGTCGAAGGGTTCAAGCGGCCCCCAGGACCGATGCAGGAAGTTGAGCCGCCCGGTCATCAGGTCGCGGCGCGCGGGCATGCAGGGCAGGCTACCGGCATAGTGATTGTCGAAGGTGACGCTCCGTTCAGCAAGCCTGCGGAAGTTCGGGGTCGGCACGCGCTCGCCGCCGTAGCATTCAAGGAAATGCCGGTTGAGCGTGTCGAAGAGGACGAAGATGGTGCGCATGACTGGATCCTGATGACGACCGTCTAGAGGGCTGAATGGGAAAGCGACACATCGAGACGATAGTCGCGGGAGTCACCGGGTTTCAGCAGCACCATCTGCTGGTCCGCGCGGGCCTGTTTGCGGGTCCGAACCCCACTAGTGCAGGGCTCTACTCCAAGCCCATAGAGCCGCTCCCCGCCCATCCGGAGGATTTGCAGGAACGGCAGCGCGAGCTGGTCGAAGGCCAGTTCGAGCTTGAGCTTACGCGGTGACTGGATTCGGCAGGTGGAACGCTGACCTTCCGACATTGCGAAAACGGAGAGGTCGGCGCTGTGGTTTGACTGGGGATTCATGAACGGCGCCAGCGGATCGTGCTCCGACCCGCGCCAGGTTTCCCGCGCATCCGACAGTTCGATCGTTGATCCTTCATCGATCAGTGGGTGGCCGAGGTTGAAGTGGTAAAGCAGCATGTGGCTCGAGGCGAAGGGGCCGATATTGGCCACCTGGTCGCTTATCGAGAACCCCGTGCCGCCCAAGGGGATCGTAATACGACGGGTAAGGCGAAGCGCCCCTAGGAAGGTCATCGACTGGATGACCTCGCCCTCTGCCCAGAGGCAAGGAACGTCGCCGCTTTCGTCGAGGCCGTAGCCGATGAGCCGCGCCGGCTGCCCCGTGCCGCGTCCGTGCAGGGGATAGTCCACCTTGCCGGATGGGTGAAGCGGCCCATCGTCGAGAGCATCGCGTTCCGGCTGGCGGATGTGATCGAAGCCACAGGTGACGAGGAACCCGGACGCGGCACGGAGAAACCCCTGGCCATGGCTTCTAAGATCGAGATATCCACCGGTC
>JBBDRH010000357.1:0-22848 GCA_040905645.1 Actinomycetota bacterium | reverse complement strand
CCCCCCCCGACTGTGATGGGGATCGGTCCCGTCCTGCTCTCCGAGGAGCAGATCCGGCAGAGAATCAAGGAGCTTGCAGAGAGAATTTGCCAGGACTACGCCGGCAAGGACGTGGTGCTGATCGGCGTTCTCAAGGGTGCATTCATGCTGATGAGCGACCTTGCCCGCGAGATCACCCTGCCCCTGGAGTTCGACTTCATGGCGGTGTCCAGCTACGGTAGCGCCACCAAGACCTCGGGTGTGGTGAGGATCCTCAAGGACCTCGATTACGAGATCACCGACAGGCATGTGATCCTGGTCGAAGACATCATCGACTCCGGTCTAACCCTCAACTACCTGCTCAAGTATCTGAGCGGACGAAAGCCGGCAAGCCTGGAGGTCTGCGCCCTGCTGCGCAAAGCAGGCATCCAGCAGGTCGAGCTCGATGTCAGGTACGAGGGATTTGAGATACCGCCCGAGTTTGTGATCGGCTACGGGCTCGATCACGAGCAGCGTTATCGCAACCTCCCCTACATCGCTCTGCTGGGCCGAGAGGGCGGGGCCAAAGAGGGATTACATTCCAACGGTCATGCTACGCTGGGAAGCCAATGAACAAGCTCTTCAAGAACCCTTTTTTCTACCTTCTGCTGGTCATCATCGTAATCTGGGGGGTGGCCGCAGCGCTCAGCAGTGGGGGCCGGGCCACCAAGATCTCGACCGGTGAGTTCCAGGCCAAGGTCAATGCTGGCGAAGTTTCCAAGGTCGTCGTCTTCAGAAGCAGCGGGAAGCTCGAAGGTACGCTGACCGACGGGACGAAGTTCCAGTCCAACTACCTGAGCCCCGACTCCGTCGCCGAGCTGCTTGCTTCTCACCCGGAGATCGAGAGCGACACCAACCCGGAGAACCCCTCGTTGTGGGGCTCGCTGCTGACCAGCATCCTTCCGTTCATATTCATCCTGGGAATCTTCTTCTTCCTCATGCAGCAGATGCAGGGCGGAGGCAACCGGGTCATGTCCTTCGGCAAGTCGAAGGCCAAGCTCGTAGCCAAGGACCAGCCGAAGATCACTTTCGCCGATGTGGCGGGGGTGGACGAAGCCATCGAGGAGCTGGAGGAGATCAAGGAGTTTCTTGCCAACCCGGCTAAGTTCCAGAACATGGGCGCCAAGATTCCCAAGGGCGTGCTGCTGTTCGGCCCTCCCGGAACCGGTAAGACCCTGCTTGCACGGGCGGTCGCCGGAGAGGCGGGCGTGCCTTTCTTCTCGATCTCCGGTTCCGATTTCGTCGAGATGTTCGTCGGTGTCGGAGCCGCCCGAGTGAGGGATCTGTTCGAGCAGGCCAAGGCCAGCGCTCCCGCGATCATCTTCGTGGACGAGATTGACGCAGTCGGCCGGCACCGAGGTGCAGGGCTGGGCGGCGGACACGACGAAAGAGAGCAGACCCTCAACCAGCTGCTCGTCGAGATGGACGGGTTCGACGTTCGCACCGGCGTGATCCTGATGGCCGCCACCAACCGTCCCGACATCCTGGACCCGGCTCTGCTGAGGCCGG
Source organism: Actinomycetota bacterium (assembly GCA_040905645.1). Classification (GTDB taxonomy): domain Bacteria; phylum Actinomycetota; class CADDZG01; order JAHWKV01; family JAHWKV01; genus JBBDRH01. Next base: position 21,321 of record JBBDRH010000357.1, on the reverse strand, counting down.
GCCGGTTCGACCGCCAGGTCACCGTCGACCGGGCCGACCTGAAGGGACGCGAGGAGATCCTCAAGGTTCACGTGAAGGGCAAGCCCCTGGCCAAAGACCTGGATCTGGAGGTGCTGGCCCGTCGGACGCCCGGGTTCACCGGCGCCGACCTGGCCAACGTCGTAAACGAAGCGGCACTGCTCGCCGCTCGCCGGGCGAAGAAGGAGATCACGATGGACGAGGTCGAGGAGGCCATCGACCGGGTGATCGCAGGGCCGCAGCGCAGGAGCCGCCTGATCAGCGAGCACGAGAAGCAGGTAATTGCCTATCACGAGTCCGGACATGCACTGGTCAGCTGGGCTCTTCCCAACGCGGACCCGGTTCACAAGGTTTCGATAATCAGCCGGGGAAGGGCGCTTGGCTACACCTTGAACCTGCCGGTGGAGGATAGGTTCCTCGAGTCCCGATCGGGGCTCATCGACCAGCTTGCCATGCTTCTGGGCGGGCGGGTTGCCGAGGAGATCGTCTTCCAGGACCCGACCACCGGCGCCAGCAACGACCTGGAACGGGTGACCAAGATCGCCCGCCGTATGGTTTGTGAGTATGGGATGAGCGAAAAGCTGGGACCGATGGCCCTCGGCGAGAAGGTCGATCAGCCGTTCCTGGGCCGTGACCTGGGCCACAACGCCGACTACTCCGAGCATGTGGCCTCTGAGATCGACGATGAGATTCGCCGGCTGGTGGACGAAGCCCACCAGGAGGCCTGGGAGATCTGCTCCGCATACCGGGACAGGCTCGATGCGATGGTGGAGCTGCTTATCGAGAAGGAGACCATCGAGAAGGCAGACGTCGAGCGGCTGTTAGCGGAGGTTCCGAAGCGGGCTGCCCGTGGTGAGCTTCCGCGCCGGCTGACCGACGAGCAGAAGGCCGCCGCGGTCCCGCAGAAGCAGCTCCCGGCCGCCAGTCCCGCCTCCGATCGCCCGGCCACCAAGCCGCTGCGCCGTCCGGGAGCAGAGCCGGCACCCGCCTAAGCGTCCGGCAGCGCCGCCTCCCGCAGCGCCGCCTCCCGCAGCGCCGCCTCAAACCCCTTCAGCGAACGCTCGACCATCTCCATCGACGCGGTCAACGAGATTCGGAACCAGCCGGGCAGCTCGGTGGTGGTCCCCGGCAGTACGAAGATGTCACGGCGTGAGAGATCGTCGATGAACGCCATGTCGTCCGGGTCGGGGGACCGCACCAGAAGATAGAAGGTCCCCTGCGGGAGTGTGAGCTCGTATCCAAAGCTCCTGAGAGCCCCCGCCATGACGTCCCGCTTGCGCTGAAGGGCGGTCAGATCGATCGAGAGCTTGTCGAGATCCCCGAGGGCGTGCTGGAGCAGCGCGTTCGGGAACGCCCAGCCGGTCTGGATCTGGGACATGAAGACGGCGCCGGACACCTCCTGCGCATCCGGCATCCCAGGTGCCAGCGCGATGTATCCGAGGCGCTGGCCGGGGGTGAGCAGAGTCTTGCCGTAGGTGTAGATCAGCAGGGTCCGGGAGTAGTGCGTCGCCGGGCTGAAGAACTCATTCCCGTCGAAGAGCACTCTGCTGTAGGCCTCGTCCGAGATCAGGTAGACGGGGCGTCCGTTGCTAACGGAGGCCTCCTCGAGCACCGCCGCAAGCTCCGTCAATGCGGCGGAAGTGTAGATCCGTCCGGTCGGGTTGTTGGGCGAGTTGATGAGGACTGCCCGAGTCCGCTCGGTTATGGCCGCCGCCACTCTGCTCACGTCGAGATCGAACGATGGAGGATCCAGCTTCACTCGCACCGGGACTGCACCTCTTCCCCTTATCATCGGTTCGTACCCGAACCAGGGCGGGCTCAGAAAGATGACCTCGTCACCCGGATCCACCACGGCCCGCAGTGCCAGGATCAGGCCTGCGATGGCGCCGTTGGTCATGAAGATCTCATCGGGCCGGAACCGGGCACCCAGCCGAGCCTCAAGCGACTCGGCGACGACGGCGCAGGCGCCCGGCTCGCTGGTCTTGTACCCGAACCAGTGTGCGTCGGCGGGGCGGCTCCATTTTGCGAGAGCCGCGACGTACCCCTCGAGCGGCATCTCATGAGGTTCCCCGGTGACGAAGTCGCAGATTCCCTCCTCGCCGGCTCTCCCAGACCACTCGGAATTCGTCATGAAGGTGAAGAAGGGTGTTCCGGCTTGAAGTGTTTCGTTCAGCTCCCTCGATATGGCGTTGCTCACCAATACCCCCTCCGAAAAGCTCCCTTGCCATTATCGACCGGGGGAAAGCCGGCATGCCCGGCATACCGAACCCGTCCCGGCGCTTCGCATGGTTGACTGGATGCGTGAAAACCGACCTAGGTTGCCTGATGCGGCACTGGGCACCCCAATCGTGACCGATTGGTTATGCCGCGGACGCACCTTGCCGTTATCCCAGCGCGTTCACGTCATGGGCATCGTAAACGTCACTCCGGACTCCTTTTCCGACGGCGGCGCATTTTTCGACCGGCCGGCGGCGGTCGACCGGGCTCTGCAGATGGTCGAGGAGGGAGCCGACATCCTCGACATCGGGGGCGAGTCCACCCGGCCGGGGGCTGAAGACGTGCCGGCAGCCGAGGAGCTCGAGCGGGTGGTGCCGGTGATCGAGGCGATCGCCGCGGCCACGAGTGTGGCGATCTCGGTCGACACGAGCAAAGCTATCGTCGCCAAGGCTGCCCTAGACGCGGGGGCGGCGATAGTCAACGATGTCTCCGCCCTGCGCTTCGACCCCGGGATGGCCGGAGTCGTTGCGTCGTTCCGGGCGGGGGTCGTTTTGATGCACATGCAGGGCAGTCCGCGCACGATGCAGTCCAACCCCACCTACTCCGATGTCGTCGAGGATGTGGCGGCCGAGCTGAGCGGCTGGGCCGGCGGGGCCCGCGAAGCCGGCATTGCGAAGGAGCAGATAGTCGTCGATCCGGGAATAGGGTTCGGCAAGAACCGGGAGCACAACCTCCTGCTCCTCAGGCGCGTGGACAGGTTGGCCGGCCTCGGGTACCCGGTGCTGATCGGCGCATCGAGGAAGTCGTTCATCGGCGCCACACTGGACCTCCCGGTCGGCGAGCGCCTCGAGGGGACCGCAGCTGTGGTCGCCTGGGCTGCCGCCCACGGTGCCGCCATTGTGAGAGTTCACGATGTGACGCACATGCTCAGAGTCGTCCGCATGATCGAGGCGATCAAGAAAGCATGATGGCCGACCGCATCTCGATCAGGGGCCTCAGGGTGTTCGGCCGTCACGGCCTCGAGGCCCGGGAACGCCAGTACGGGCAGGACCTTTTGATCGATGTGGATTGCAGGCTGGATCTCTCCGAGGCTGCCAAAACCGACTTGATCGAGAACACCGTCGACTACGCGGGGCTGATCGATGAGGTCAAACACATCGTGGAGACAGAGACCTATTTCCTGCTCGAGGCTCTGGCCGGCAGGCTGATCGAGGCAATCCTTCAAAAGCCGAGGGTTGAGTCGGTAACCGTGGCGGTTTCGAAGCCCGAGGTGGCCGCTCAGACGGGCCTGGAAAGGGTTGAGGTTCGTATGAGAAGGAGCAGGACGTGATCCGGGCCTTCATTGGTCTGGGCTCCAACGTCGGCGACCGCCTGGCGAATCTGGTGGCAAGTGTGGCCGCCCTGTCGGCCAAAGGGGTGGAGATCGTTCGGGTTTCTTCGATCTACGAAACGGACCCGGTGGGTCCACCCCAGGACGACTTTCTCAACGCCGCGGTGGCTGTGAACACGGAGCTTTCGGCGCAGGAGCTCATCGAAACGCTCAAATCGGTGGAGCAGGAGTTGGGGCGGGAGGAGGCGCCCAAATGGGGGCCGAGGGTCATCGACCTGGACCTGTTGCTGTTCGGCGACCAGACGATCGACGAGCCCGGGCTCACCGTTCCCCACGCCGAGCTCACCAACCGAGCATTTGCGCTCATCCCGGTGTTGGAGCTGGACCCGGATCTGGAGCTTCCGTCCGGCGAGCCTCTGAGCGCCTTTTGCGAGAGGAATCCGCCGGGGGTGAGGCTCGTCGCTCCCGCCAGGGAGCTGTTGGGCGACGCGATCGCAGGCGATGGGTGAGAGCGGGTGCGATTGGTTCGGACCATCAAGCAGGTTCGAGGTGAGCTCCGTGCGGCCCGAGAGTTGGGACGTTCCGTAGAGTTCGTCCCGACCATGGGGGCACTGCACGAGGGCCATCTCTCGCTGGTGAGGCAAGCCACCAAGAAGGGAGGCTGCGTGGTGGTTTCGATCTTCGTGAACCCTGCCCAGTTCGGGCCGGGCGAAGATTTCGAGTCCTACCCCCGCGACCCCGACGGCGATCTGGCGGCATTGACGGGCGAGGGGGTCGACCTGGTATTCGCCCCCGCTGTGGCGGAGATATATCCATCGGGGAGGATCGGGACGAGGATCGACCCCGGTGCGATCGGGGAAGTTGCGGAGGGGCTCTACCGCCCGGGCCACTTCGCAGGGGTCGCGACCGTATGCGTGAAGCTCTTCAACACCGTTCAGCCAGACCGTGTGTACCTGGGCCAGAAGGACGCCCAGCAGGTCGCAGTGCTGCGGCAGGTCGTGGCGGACCTGAACCTGCCGGTCGAGCTGGTCGCCTGTCCGACGGTGCGCGAGGAGGACGGGCTGGCGATGTCGAGCCGGAACCGCCGGCTGAGTCCGGAAGGCCGCCGTGCCGCCGCGGTCCTGCATCGAGCCCTGGAGCTGGCCGGGGAGCTCGCCGAGGGCGGGGAGACGTCCCCGGAGGAGATCAAGGCCGCCGCCCGGAAGGTGATCGCCGGGCAGAGCGAGGTCGGCTTGCAGTATCTTGACGTGGTGGATCACCTGACCTTCCGGCCGGTTGACCGCGTCGCGTCGGGGTCCCTGGTGATCCTGGCCGCGTTCGTCGGACCGGTCAGATTGATCGACAATGTAGCCGTCGGGACCGGTATGCGCCCGGATGAGGCGCGTGGCCTGAACGAGGAGGAGCAGCCATGAGGCGAACGATGATGCACGCCAAGATCCATCGCGCCGCCGTGACCGACGCCAACGCCGACTACGAGGGCAGCATCACCCTGGATGGCGACTACATGGAGTCGGTGGGCATTCTGGAGCACGAGCAGGTCCACGTGGTCGACATCGACAACGGCGCCCGTTTCGTAACCTACGCGATCGCCGGGGAGCGCGGCTCCGGTGACGTGGTGATCAACGGCGCGGCAGCCAGACTCGTCTCCAAGGGTGACCTGGTGATCGTGATCGCCTATGCGGAGATGGAGGCAGAGGAGGCGCGTGACGTCGAGCCCAGTGTGCTGTTCCTGAACGGCGCCAACGCCGCGCTCGCAACCTGAAGGTCAACCCGGATGCTCCTGGCCATAGACGTCGGCAACACCCAGACTCATGTGGGGGTTTTTTCGCGGGACGAGGTCACCGCTGAGTGGAGGGCATCCACGCAGCTCACCGCCACCGCCGACGAGCTGGCCCTCAGCTTTCAGCATTTTCTCTCTCTCCACGACCTCTCCTTCTCAAGCCAGGTGTCCGGAGTGGTGATCTCGAGCGTCGTGCCGACTTTGACCGCGGGGTACCGGGACATGGTCGAGCGCTACTTTCATTTTGATCCCGTCGTGGTGGAGCCCGGAATCAGAACAGGGATGCCGCTGCTGATCGACAACCCGGCCGAGCTCGGGGCCGATCGGATCTGCAACTCGGTGGCCGCCTATGCCCTCGCCGGTGGGCCTTTGATCGTCATTGACTTCGGCACCGCCACCACCTTCGATGCGATCAGCCACAAGGGCGAGTACCTGGGGGGAGTGATTGCGCCGGGGGTGCAGATCTCCGCTCAGGCGCTCACGGCAGCCGCGGCGCGGATTCCGAAGGTCGAGCTCACCGCTCCCAAAGCGGTCATCGGCAAGTCGACCGTTGAATCCGTGCGATCGGGTGTGATCTTGGGTGCTGCGACTATGGTTGACGGTATGACCGATCGAATGCGTTTCGAGCTCAAAGGGGAAGCCCAGGTCGTGGCGACGGGAGGGCTGGCGCCGATGGTACTGGAGCACTGCACGACTAAAGCCCGGTATGAGCCGACCCTGACGTTGATGGGCCTCCGGCTGCTGTACGAGCGCAATGTCTGAGCCGCCCGATCAGAACGGCGAGCGCCCGCCCGCACTAGCCCAGACCGGCGGGGAAGCGGAGCCCCCGCCCGAGACCGACAAGAGCAGCGGGGAGAAGCGCCCGGGGGATCACCTTAGGGCTCGCCTCGCCAAGCTGAGCGCTCTTCAGGCTGCCGGCGAGGATCCGTTCAAGGTCAACTTCGAGCGATCCCACACCATCGGCCAGATCATCGAGACCTGCGGAGATCTGGAGGCGGGCGCCGAGAGCGAGCTCTCGGTCAGGGTGGGCGGCCGGCTCATGGCCTTCAGGCGCCAGGGAAAGCTTGTCTTCGCAGACCTCGCCGACGCTTCCGGCAAGATCCAGCTCCTGGCCCAGCGCAACCGGCTGGGCGACTCGTTCGACCTGCTCGAGAACCTGGACATCGGGGATTGGATAGGGGTCTGGGGAACGGTGATCTGCACCCGCCGCGGGGAGCTGTCGATAGCCGTCGAGGGCTTCGAGATCCTGACCAAATGTTTGCGACCCCTCCCCGAGAAGTGGCACGGGCTCAAAGATGTCGAGGGCAGGTACCGCCAGCGTTATCTCGATTTGATCGCTAACCCCGAGGCGAGGTCGGTCCTGCAGATCCGAACCTCTACCCTTGCGTTCATCCGCTCATGGTTGATGGACCGAGGCTTCGTCGAGGTGGAGACCCCGATGCTCCAGCCGGTCTACGGCGGGGCGCTGGCCAAACCGTTCGTCACCTATCACGAGGCGCTCAACATGGAGCTTTACCTGCGCGTGGCGCCCGAGCTCTACCTCAAGCGGCTGGTGATCGGCGGAGTGGAGCGGGTCTTCGAGCTCAACCGGAGCTTTCGCAACGAGGGCGTCAGCGTCAGGCACAACCCGGAGTTCACCATGCTCGAGCTGTACCAGGCCTTCGCCGACTACCACGACATGGCCGGGATCCTCGAGCAGCTGGTTTCCGAGTCGGCGATGAAGGTCCACGGCTCTCACAAGCTCGTATACCAGGGCGAGACTATCGACGTGACACCGCCCTTCAGGCGAGCACGGATGATCGATCTCGTGCGTGAGGCGGGCGTGGACGTCGACGGGGACCTGGCCGCCGAGGCGGAGCGCCTGGGCATTCCCCACGACCCGAGCTGGTCGTGGGGCAAGTTCCTGCTCGAGCTGTACGAGAAGAAGGTCGAGCGGAACCTCTTTCAGCCGGTGTTTGTCCTCGACTACCCCAAGGATGTGTCGCCTCTGGCCCGGAGCCACCGATCCGATCCGCGTTTCACCGAGCACCTGGATCTTGTGATCGCCGGTATGGAGGTGGGAGTCGCATACTCCGAGCTGACCGATCCCATCGACCAGCGAAGGCGCTTCGAACAACAGGTTGGCCACGACCCGGATGAGATGCATGCGGTCGATGAGGACTTCCTCAAGGCCCTCGAGTACGGGATGCCGCCGACCGGGGGGCTGGGCTTCGGCATCGACAGGTTCATGATGCTGCTGACCGACCAGGCCTCGATCCGAGAGGTGATCCTGTTCCCGGCGCTCCGGCCGGAGGCGAGCAAGAGGTCGACCAACTGGCGGCCGGGCGACCCCGAGCCTCCCGCAACCGACCCCTCGCAGATACCCGAGCTGCTCATCGTCGGCACCGGCAGGGTGGCCTCAGCCCTGGTGGGTCTGGCCGAGCGGGCGGGCTTCCACGTCCGGGTCGCCGCCGGCCCGGAGCCCCCGAGCGTCGGGGAGTTCGACGGAGCCGACGAGGTTATAGTCACGCGGGAGCCGCAGGACGTGGAGGCCCTCCGTCCCGGCAACAACACCTACGTGGTGATCTGCAGCGAGGTTCACGAGTTTGCCCGCGAGGTTTTGCACACGCTCATGCCGTCGGGAGCGCCTTATCTAGGCCTGATGTCCCATCGAATGAGGAAACGCAAGATCTTCGAGGGGCTGCGCAGGGCCGGTTTCGACGAGGAAGCCCGCGCGCGGGTGCACACTCCGATCGGCTTGAGTCTGGGCTCGGAGACACCCGAGGAAATCGCGATCAGCATCCTGGCGGAGATCGTCGCCGTGCGAAGGGGTGCTAAGACCGGGAGCGATTCTTAGACTTAGCGTTCAGGCCGGGCCGCTTCAACGCCCATGAATAGGTCGGCAAGTCTGCTCAGGGCCCTCAATTCCCTGGTAGGCTCCTTGCTGCCCTTCTTGTCACCGAAGTGGCAGCGATCGCCACGTCGCTGTCGGTGTCCGGTCGCAGGCTGCCGGTCACCGACTTGACCGCGAACCCGTACAGCACCTTGGCGTCGATCAAGTCCTCCAAGTCCCGAGGATCACGCACCGCCGGATCCAGGTCATAGGCCACCATCACATCCGCCCCGCCGTCGGCGAGCAGTTAGGCCTGCCTGGTTCCAGTTTGCGTTCAGTTCGAAGGTCCTTGAGGCGGTTCGACTCGGTTCCTCAGGTTGCCAACGACGATGGCGATCATGTAGACGACTGCCAGTAGCGCGGGGAAGATTCCGAAGTTGGCGTCGTGGGCGATGAGGTCGGCGGCGTCAGCGACGACATAGGCGAATCCGCCGACCCACCCCACTCCAAGGGTGACCGCCAGCGCATCCTGCATGATCTTTCGTTGCAGCTCATCGATTCCTCGGAGATAGCGGGCGTGGGCGACGATCCATCCGATGCCAGCGGCAAGGTTGGCGGCAACTGCGGCCCAGCTCGCCACCGGCTGCGAATCCCACAGGGAGCTGGGGCCGAACCTGGCCAAGGCAAGGGTTGCCGCCCAGGTCAGCGTCCAGAGGGCAAGTCGAGCGAGTCTCTTGATCGAGTCCTGATGGCTGCCCGCGGTCTGGTCTTGTGCTTGCACGAGCTGTCCTTCCTGTAGCAAGAAGTCAAATACACTTGACACGATAGCTGACTTCACTGAGATGTCAAGTTCATTTGACAGTGGACGGCCGGCCCCGGGCAAGGCCGCATGGACTGCCGCCAGTTCCGCCTGACAGCGCTCCACCCACAGCACCCTGTGACCCATCCAGAAGGCGATGACAAGACCGGCGCAAGGGACCGACAGCGACGGTGGTGCCAAATTGGCACAACCGCGTTTGACCGACTTGCCGGGTACTCGCAAGGGCACGTAGCAAGCACGCGAGACGTGGCTTGCCACCCTCTGGCCGCAGTCTGATCCCGAGGTCGGCTGGGCGCGGATGGTGTGGGAACCCGACCGTGCTGACGGCGCCGGTTGGATCGTGCCCGAGCGGCTCGCCGGGGGGTGACGTCATCGAGTTCGGCGCTGGCCGGTCCGGCCATGTCGTGCGTTGGTACGGGATCATCGACAGCTACGACGCTGACGGCCGCCTTCCTGAACTGTTCTGCGGTTCTCCCGGGCTGACGTCCCAGTCCCGGTCGAATATCCGGTGGCATGCCCGCCGCAGGCGTGAACTGCCGCTTCCAGCCTGCTGGCCGTCCGCACTTTCGGTGGCATCGTGGCCGACGCCTCCCGGCGCAGCCTGCATATCACCCGCCCAACCCTTCCGGCGTGGCTCCAAAGCCTCGACGTGCTGGGTATGTCGGTGGGAGACGCCCGCGTCGATCTTTCCTTCCACCGCCACGAAGGTCGGACGAGTTGCCGGGTCCTGTCGAAGACGGGCGATCTGAACGTGCTGGTGCGCAACTAGCTTTCTTCCGCGAACGCGTTCAAAAAAATGGGATATGTGCCAACCGGGGCGGATCTCCTCGATCAGGACACCGCGTTGAGCAAACGAAGTCCCATCCAGAGGATGGTCCCCCAGAAGACCAGAATCCCCACAACAATGGCGCCTATCACCAAGCTGGGCAGCGGGCCGGTCGTCTGTTGGTTCCTTTCGGGGCAGCGAGCCCGCGGCCGAGTCCGGGATTTGCTGTCCATAGATACCTCCAGACCAGTTTGGTAGTCCGCGGCCATTGTGGCCGCGGCCCTCCGTTGCCCGGAGCGGAATGTTGGCGCTCCGACAGAGATGAGCGCTCGAATGAATGCGCGAATCGACTTGCGAAGGCGGGCGGTGCCGCGGGGCGATCAGCCGCTGCCGTCGGGGGAATTGCGGTGGTCAGGCCTCTGCGAGCCTCGGCCCGGGTGGGGCCGTCCATGGAAACCCGGTCGCCGCCGACGGTGATTCTAGAGGAGGCCTGTCCCCGGTTCACGGCCCCGTTGGTTTGTGTGGACGAGGACTCTGCCCTGGAATGCTATATGGGACTGGGCGGCGTTCTCGAGGAGGCGTTCTTCGGGTTCTGCCAGTAACTGAAGACCGACTCCATATCCGTGACCTTGAGGACCTTGCCCACGCTTCCCCGAGCATTCACCACCCTCAGGCTCCAACCCGATTCGCCCGCCGATTTCGCCACGCGAACCAGTGCACGCAGTCCGGTGGAGTCGATAAATGACAGACCCCCCAAATCCAGTATCTGCTTGGCACAACCCTCGCTCTCATGGTCGCGGATACACCGCTCGAGTGTCGGTGCCGATGAGGAGTTCAGCTCTCCAACCAACAGGAGCCGAACCGAGTACCCCGTTGTTATCGTCCTGATCACCAGGCCGTGGTCGATGATGGTTCGGTCGGTTACCGGATTATCGATGCTGAGGTCGGATTCTTTTCTGGTCATTTCAGTCCCGCATCCTTCTTCCTGCCGGTTAATTCGCCATCGATCATTCATTGGTCGGGCGCAGGGTTTTACGGAATCAAATGTTGTCGGAACGACAGTGTCGGGGGGATCCTCAGGCGGGGACGCTGGTCTCAGACCACCTATCCAGCCCGCGTTCATCGACAATCCTGATACATCGGTAAGTCACCTCCACCAGCCCGAGCCGCTCGAATTCGCCGAGGATCTCGTTTACTGACGATCTGTGGATGCCGAGCATCGATGCAATGGTGCCCTGGGAGTGTCTGAAGACGCCGTCGACAGCCTCATGCACCAAGAAGCGGGCGATACGGGTGCGAAGAGTGCTGGTTAGAAGGGCAACGATTCGATCGTGGTTGCGACTGACCTGCAGAGCCAGCTTGGAGGCCCAACGCCTGGCAATTGTGGGACTGGTCATCAACAAGGCGAGGAACTCATGCCGGTCCAGGAACAGACACTCGCTGAGCTCGACCGCCCGAGCCTTGAATGAAGATCTCACTCCCCTCAGGATCTGAATATCGCCAACGGCCTCTCCCGGGCCGAGCATTCGGACCACGGCGCGGCTGTCTCCGCTTCCGCAGATCAGCTCGATGGCGCCCGATTGAAGGATCCAAACACCTCCCGGGTGTTCGCCTTCGCGGAACAGCACCCGGCCTCGCTCCATGACGGTGGGAACGAGGTGAAGAGAAAGTAGGCTCAGGTCGTCATGGGATACGGGTGAATTCTCTGCTTCCGCCAGATTTGCGGCGACCCATGCGGCATCTAGGGCGCTCACGATGTATCAGCCACCGACGAGCGGGAAAAACAGCATCGAATACCAGAAATAGGTAAGTCCACGAGCGCTCTCCTTATCCGGCTGGAGTTAAGCGCCGACCAGACTTCCCGGCTCACCGACTTCATTCTACCCGTTAAGGAGGCCAGGCCCGACGGACTTCCGCCCGACTAAATGAATCAGGGTCCATCGGGTCGGCTTGGCCGGAAATTGCTCGGCCGATTTAGGCGCTCAGGCGTCTCGCCTGATTGTGCGGCTTTCCCCCGCCCTCTCCAACGCCATGATCGAGTTCACGAGTGCCACATGAGAAGAAGCTTGAGGGAAGTTGCCCAGCAGGCGCCCGTCCGACACGCTGCACTGCTCGGCCATCAGGCCCAGATCGTTGCGCCTTTTCAGGAGGTCGTCCAGCAGCTCGCCGGCCTCAGACGGCCGGTCCATCAGGACCAGGCAGTTGACCAGCCAGAAGCTGCACATGAGAAAGGCACCTTCTCCCGGCGGCAGCCCGTCGTCGACATGCTCGGTTCGGTAGCGAAGGACCATCCCTCCCTCCATCAGGTCCGACTGGATTGCCTCAACGGTGGAGCTCATCAAGGGATCATGTGCGCTGATGAAGCCAACCTGAGGAAGCATCAGCAAGCTCCCGTCCAGCTCGTCATCGTCATAGGCACGTTTGAAGCACCCTCGCGACTTGTTCACCCCCATTGTCAGGACCTGCCATTTGATCTGGTCGCGAGTGGAGCGCCATTTCTCCAGGGGACCTGGGAGTCCAAAGGACTTGATGGCTTTGACCCCCCGGTCTATGGCCACCCAGGCCATCACCTTCGAGTGCACGAGGTTACGAGGATTCGATCGCATTTCCCAGATGCCTTCGTCGGGCTTTCGCCAGTTTTCGCATACGAAGTCCACCATCCGCCGGTCGAGCTCCCATTTGTCACGGCTCGTCCCGATGCCCGCCCCGCGAGCCGAGTGGAAGCAGTCCATGACGTCTCCGTATGCGCCGAGCTGGAACTGGGAGTGGGCAGCGTTTCCGATCCTCACCGGACGAGAGCTCCGGTACCCGTCGAGCCAGGGAGCCTCGAGTTCGGTAAGGCTGCGTTCGCCCATCAGCCCGTACATGGTCTGGAGGTCGCGTGGGTGCCCCGCCACCGCTCGTGTGAGCCAATCTCGCCATTCGCGTGCTTCTTCTCGATACCCTTGCTCCAGGAACGTGTCCAGCACAAACGTAGCGTCGCGCAGCCAGCAGTAACGGCAGTCCCAGTTCCTGATACCCCCCAAGCTATCGGGAAGCGAGGTCGTGGGTGCCGCAACAACCCCTCCCGTCGGGGAGTAGGTGAGCGCTTTGAGAGTTAGCAGACTGCGCATCAGGTCGTTACGCCGCTCGCCCCGGTAGGTGCAGAGTCCGCACCACTCACGCCAGAATCGCTCGGTCTGTCTCAGCAGCGTCTCCCCTTCGAGCGGCTCTCGCATGGGACCGAGGCTGCCGATGTAAGAAGGGCGGTAGGTAGCCAGGAACCAGATTGTCCCACTCTCCTCTGCGGTGAAGGAACAGCAGACGCAGCCGTCCTTTATCGAGAGCGGGACGCTCGAGGTGAGGCTCAGGGCATCCGGCCCGCCGATGGCTTCAACCGCGGACCCCACCCGCCTGATCCAGGGCGTCACGTCGCCGTAGGCAAAACGCGGTTCGAAATGCATCGACATTCGGACCCGTCCGTTGAGCCCGCGAACCATCCTCGCCACCACCTCATTCGGCCGCACGGCTCGTGGTGCGCGCCCCTCGGTGGGATCCTCGAGGGCAAGAAAATCCACGAGTTGCACCGATCCACCGGCGGTTTCAAAGGTTGTCTCGAGAATCATGGTGTCCTCGAGGTATCTTCTGGCAGTGCAGGGTTCCGACGATTCCGGCCCTATTCGCCAGAAGCCTCCACGTTTTGCATCCAAGATCGCGGCGAAACAGGAGGGAGAGTCGTAGCGGGGAAGACAGAGCCAGTCGATCGAACCCCAGCGCGATACGAGACCTGCGGAGTGTGTGTCGCCTATCAGGCCGTAGTCCTCAATGCGCGGAATGTTCCAATGTCGGGTTGATGCAGGCAATCCCGAGTGATTCTCTCGAGACAAACCGAAACTATTTTCTGATCATTTTCGCGACGCCCAGCGCAGCGGCGGAGGTGCCCAGCGCAAGGGCCTGATTTCGATGGGTGGTGAGGTACAGATGGGGACTTCGAGAAGTAGATCTCTCGTCAAAGGCTCCGCGGGCACCGAAGTCTCCCTCTACGGGACTGAAGAGGTTTCCGTCCCGCGGCCTTACCGGCTCGCCGGTCTGCTGGGACCCATAGCCGTACCTCGCCAGGTACCGCATGAGCAATCCGGGGGCAAACGGGTTTCCCAGCACCGTTATCAGAGTGGGCACTCCCACCATGAGCTCCCGGCGGCGGTGGTGGGCCGCCCAAAATATCGCTTGCGCCGCGATCCCTCAGGTTGGTAGATGGGCGGAACCGGCTGCGGTTTGAGCCGCATCTTGTTGCGGGACCATTCGAACTGCGGCGTGTTGATGGCGGGGAGCTGGACCATGGTGACCCAGACGGCGGACCCATCGTGTAAAAGCTCGGTGCGCAGAGATTCGGAGAAGCCCTTCAATGCGTGTTTTGCGCCGCAGTAGGCGGATTGCAGCGGGATTCCCCGGTAAGCCAGCGCCGAACCGACCTGAACTATGGTCCCGCAGTTTCGGCGGGTCATTCTGTTGAGCGCCGCACGTGTTCCGTTGACCGCGCCCAGATAAGTGACCTCGGTTGCACGCTGGAATTCGGCGGCCGAAACTCGCGTGAACGGAGAGATGATGGTAGCCATGGCGTTGTTGACCCAGACCTCCAGGGGGCCGAGCGCCGCCTCGATGACCGTCGCGGCCTCCTGAACCGCGGATGCGTCGGCTACGTCGAGCTGCAGCGGCAAGGTTGACGCTCCCAGCGCGGCGGTCTCCTTGGAAACCGATTCCAAACCCTTTTTGCCCCGGGCTATCAACGCGACAGAGTAGCCCCGTTGGGCAAAGGATCGTGCCGTTGCCCGCCCCACGCCCGCCGAAGCGCCCGTGATGGCAACTACTTTCGAAGGCAACTTTCCTCCTTTATGGTTGGTTCGGAATGAGCCCTAATACCCAACCGAGCCGGTTGGAACGAGGAATAGACCGTGTGCACCTGATCTTGAGGCAGGGAGGAGCGTCGCTTCTTTCGAATCTCGTCTCGCGCTCTGAGCGACTTCCGAGCGCCCAGCGACGCCGACGGCGAAACCGCTTATTCCGGCTCCAATGGAGAGCCAGAAATATATCTTCGTGTCTCACAGGTCGATCTATTGCCGTCTACCTTGCTGCCTTTGCGAAAGTGTCGCCGCAACAACAGTTCTGAATCGAAAATTTGGGGCGAGGCTGCCGAGGGCCTCGCGCAGTTGCCGACGAGGCTCAGTCCACTGCTCCGCTGCGGACCAGGTGCCGGTCCTCGAAGTCTGGTCCGTCCTGTGAGATCACCGTTCGAACCGGGAATGGGATCTCAATCCCGGCCTCCTGGTATCTTCTGTGGAGACGTTTGACGAACTCGTGTTTGATGAGGTGCTGATGGGCCGGCTCCTTGATCCTCAGGATCACCGAGAAGTCGACGCTGAACTCGCCGAAGGTGTGATACCGAACGAAGGGATCGAAGTCCTCAACGCCACCCTCCACCCCCTTCAGAACTTCGCGGCTCACCTGATCAGTTACTTCTTCGACTTTTTTCAGGTCGCTCGAATAGCTCACGCCCACCGGTATTACCAGAGCCATCTCGGAGGAAGGCTGGTAGTAGTTGGTCAGAATCGCCGAGGCCAGGCGGGCATTCGGGACGACAATCATGTTGTTTCGGAGCGTGCGCAGCGAGGTGTTGCGCCAGTTGACGTCTTGGACATAGCCCTCCTCGCCGCTGTCCAGAAGGACATAGTCTCCGGGCAGCAGCTTCTTGGATGCGATTATGTGGAGCCCGGCGAACAGACTTGAAAGGGTGTCCTGCAGCGCCAGAGCTACTGCCAGACCTCCTACGCCGAGGGCCGTGAGTATGGGTGCAACCGATACCCCGAGAGTCTGGAGCATGACCAGCAAACCCAGAGCCAGGACGAAGAACCGTGCGATGTTTGCAAAGATCGACGTGGCGCCCGGCAGCTTCTCGTGCCGTGAAGAGTACCGACCCACCAGCTTTCCCGTCGTCCGGGCTGCCGCTATGGACACGGAGAGAAGCGCTGCCGCCAGAAGAATCTCCTTGGCTACGCTCCTTAAGATCGAACTCAGCGGAATTGCCACCGAAACGCCGTACAGGCCGCCGATGATCGACAGGGAGAATATGACCTTTGACAGGCCGTCCAGGATGACGTCCTGGGTCCCGACGGACTCGACCGATCTCAGGTTGGTCAGACGGCGCACCAGCAGGTGGCGGCCCAGAAAGCCTAGCAGCACCGAACCTAACAGAAGT
Organism: Actinomycetota bacterium; assembly: GCA_040905645.1. Taxonomy (GTDB): domain Bacteria; phylum Actinomycetota; class CADDZG01; order JAHWKV01; family JAHWKV01; genus JBBDRH01. The sequence goes on along the minus strand of JBBDRH010000357.1, from coordinate 5,346 downwards.
CCTGAAGCGGTCAGCACGATGCGGGGGTCTAGATCTTGTGCTCTCAAAAGGACTCCTTCCTGATAGCTGGGCGAGTCTTAAGGGAGATTGGTGAAGCTGTGAAGCCGAGGGCCCCCCAGGAGGTAACCGTGCGCCAGGTTAGGAGCGACCTCGACGCGCTTGAGGATCAGGGAGTTTAAGCACCCTGAAAGCGAGTGTCGACGCCGAGAAGGCAAGAGGAAAAGCGATCCGCAGCTGGAATAACTTATCCAGGGCAAGTCCGGCTGCAAAAGCCATAACAACTGCGCCAAGGATGATCAAGAGAGTATGCGTTGGTGCATTTGGCCCTTCCTAACGGGATCGCCAGGTCCCGACTGTCGAGCGGAGGAACTTCCAAATTCGATTATACAAACCGAGGCGTCGGTTTGTATAATCGTGGCTCTCGGCGACGAAAGCCTTCCGCCAGGCTCAGAATTAGACTCACAGGTCGATTTGACTTTATCACCGAGAGGGCACGGCGACGATTGGAGCTCTGGTAGCGATACCTAGGATTGGAGACGTGGTCAGGGAACAGAGGAGAAGGAAACTTCTTGACGCGGCGTGGCGATGCGCTGCCCGGAAGACCTTTTCGGTTCTGACGGTCGACGACGTATGCGCAGAGGCCGGAATGAGCAAGGGCGGCTTCTACGGCTACTTCAAGACCAAACAGGAGCTTCTCTTGGCGCTGCTCGAGGATGACGGCGCCAGACTTGCCGGGTTTGCTCGTACTCTCGAGTCGACCCGGACGTCGGTCGTGGATCGGCTGCGTGACTTTGCCGAGGCCATGCTGGGACTGGCACAAGATCCGGCACGGGTTCAGGTGCGGGCCGATCTCTGGTCGGCCATGCTGACCGACTCCGGCGTCAGGGCTCGATTCTCCGAGGTAATCCAGGAGCGGCGGGCCCTGCTCCGGCGCTGGATCGAGGAGGGAATCGCCGGAGGTGAGCTCAAGCCCGTGCCGGCGAATGCTGCGGCATCGATCCTTCTTGCTCTCGACGATGGCCTCATTCTGCACGCGTCCCTGGATCCCGGCGCATTCAAATGGGCAAACATCTCCAGGGCCCTCGAGATGCTGCTGGACGGCTTTCGTTCCAGACCCGATCGAAGCCCGCAGTCCATCGATGGGCTGGATTTTCTCCGCGGAGCCGAGGGCCATCGCTCGGTAGGTTGACCAAAGGGAAAGCGCAGAAGATTCTGTCGCCTTGCCAACAGTTCGGGTGACCGTTGCCTTTGCCACGGGACACATTGACTCTGGTGTTGACGAGGAATGGATTGGCCGACCGAAACGGTGGAAGCCCTCTGGGGCGCCCCTTCACGATTCTGCCGTTTCGGCTCAGGACCTGGGCCGTTCGGAGGGTCGAGTCCGGTTCCTCGACTTCACCTGTTGCTCGGCGGGCATCTGGATGCTTGTTCCGCCCTCTTCTCGCCGAGTGCATTAGAGCCGGCGAGCGAGAAGGTTGCTGAACCTTGTGGTCGATCTCGGCAACCTCTCGTTCGTCGACTCGAACGTCCAAGGAATGATGGCCATCGGCGCAATCACTTTCGGCATGGCCCTGATCTTGAGGCCTGTGGTTTGGCTCGAGCTGCGATTCGTGCCACTGGTAAATTGAGCGTGCCCAGTTCGGCGCCTCACCGACCCTGGATGGCGGGATCCGCCGGTTGAATAGGGATCCCGACTGCAAGTAGCCATAAGCGCGGGCCGGTAGGTTGCCTGTCGCGGCAAGCCTCTCGCGCCTGGAGAGCAGGCGAGCGATAGTCGAAGCGGCCTGGCGATGCGCAGCTCAAAAGAGTTTCCGGAGAACCTCTATCGAGGATCTGTGCACCGAGGCGGGCGTCGGCCGTTCGACTTTTCTCAAGTACTTCCCGGGTAAACATGACCTGCTCACGGCCCTGCTGGACGACGACTGGAGCCTCTTGGAGGGAGTGTTGTACCAGCTCGACATGGCGCCGCTATCGAGCGCCGAGCGCCTGGCCAAGTTTGTCGAGATTATGCTCAGCGTGGCCGACGACCCTGGGCGAGGGCGGCTCAGGGCCGACCTCTGGTCGTACGTACTGACCGATGAGGACCTCCGGGTTTGGGCCGCTCAACGCATGGCCGGCCGGCGGACAATGTTGCGAAATTGGGTGGATCGGCTGAGCTCTGACAAGAACGCAGGCGATATACCGGCGAATGCCATCTCGTCGGTCCTCCTGGCCCTTTGTGACGGGCTGATCCTGCACTCGAGCGCGGATTCCTCCGCGTTCAGGTGGTCCAACATCCGTCTTGCGGTGGAGGTGTTCCTCGACGGCTTGAACGGCGAGGCCCCGCAGACTGCGCCCGGAAAGTTGTCGTAGCTCTCGTCGAAGCCAATTTGCGGACCGTACGGAACATCGGCTGGATCTCGGGCTGGGTGTGACGAGGATCTCCGGGGAGGCGGGGCGGTCGCGCGCGATCTGGGCCGCACGGTCTTAGGTGGGTGCTTCCTGCCCCCTCGACCGTGGCCGCTTGACCATCAGCAGAAGCCCCGACCCCAGCACTCCCGCCAGGATCGAAGCGGCGAGCACCCCAACCTTCGCCGCCTCGAGGAGCTCCTCTTGCCGAAAGGCCAGATCGGCGATGAATAGCGACACCGTAAAACCGACGCCTGCGACCGCAGCTACCGCGATCAGATGCGGCCAGCGCATTGCTCTGGGCAGGCGGGCCAGCTTAAGGAAGACTCCCAGCCAGGCGCCAAGCGTGATGCCGATGATCTTTCCCGCCACCAGGCCGGCGACTATCCCCAGCGTCACTCTGCTCGACAGGCTTCGGTCCAACGCCTCGCCGGTCAGGATCACGCCCGCATTGGCCAGCGCGAAGAGCGGCACGATCACGAAGCTGGTCCACGGGTGCAGAGCGTGCTCAAGCCGGGTCAACGGAGATACGGCCTCACGGGCGATTCCGGCCAGCCACAACCACTCCGCCGCTTCGACGTCGGAGGGCACCGAGTCTTCGGGGGTTCGATCGGCGACGTGACGTGCTTCTTCACTTACACCCTTGGAGGTGTAGAAGGGCCTCGCGGGCGTGAGCAGCCCGAGGACTACCCCCGCAATCGTCGCGTGGACGCCCGACTGGAAGACCGCAACCCAAACGATGGTGCCCAATACCACGTAGATGGCGGTGGCTCGTACCTGCGCCCTCTGCAGGCTGGCGATCAAGATCACCAGAGCGGCCCCAACTGCGAGTGCCCTTCCATCGATGCCCTGCGAGTAGAACAGGGCGATGACCAGGATCGCTCCGATATCGTCCACTATGGCCAGGGAGAGCAGAAACAGCCTCGGGCCGGCGGGCAGGCCTTTTCCTGCGATCGCCAAGACTCCGACGGCAAAGGCAATATCCGTGGCCATCGGGATGCCCCATCCGTTGCTGCCCTCGCCGCCTTGGGTGATCCAGAGGTAGAGCAGGGCGGGAACCACCATGCCGCCGAAAGCTGCAAAGAAGGAGAGCGATGCGGTGCGCGGGTCCCGGAGCTCGCCGGCTACGAACTCTCTCTTTATCTCGAGGCCGACGACGAAGAAGAAGATCGACATGAGAGCGTCGTTGATGAAATGGCGGAGGTCTTGGGTCAGCCCCCAGGGTCCGAGCTCAAGATTGATCCGGGCGTGCCAGATCCGCTCGTAGGAGTCGCTCCAGGGAGAGTTGGCCCAGATGATCGCCACCACCGCGGCGGCCAGCAGCATGAGCCCGCCTGAAGCCTCAGTGTTAAGGAATCGCTGCACAGGCCGGACCACCAGCTTGGGAAGCCGGCGATCGGACCGGGACCAGGGCGGCCTGAGGCGCTCGCCGTGGCTGTGGTTAGTCATCTCGTCCCTGCGCAGACGACAGGCAGAAGGTCGACCACGAATAAAGTCCCGCGGCGTCCAGGGAGCCTCCTATCTTGGTACGGGTCGATCGAAACAAGTGCAGACCAGACTTCCCGGCTCACCAAGAATGCATCCTACTGGGCCGTGCGAGGATTTAGTGAAGTTGTGGTTCTTCGCAACATCCCATCAGTCGATGAACGCCGCAACGACTCGTTCGAACGAGGGGTGATGCTGCGTTATCCAGACCTGTCTATCAAGGTGAGCAGCAGTGCCAGCATCGCTATCAGCCCCATGCCTGCCGCAAGGTAGCGCGGACCCTTGGGGGTCCTCAGTGGCAAGTCCTCCATGATTCGCTGCTCATTCTTGACCCAGCGAAGGTAACCGATGACCACCGTACCGGCCCCAAGGAGCACCAGAATCACGCCCAGGAACCGAGCTTGAAGAGAATCGCTATGAGGCAGCAGCTTGACTATCGCCACTCCGGCGCCCATCAGCGCCAATGATGTCCGAATCCACGAAAGGAAGGTTCGTTCGTTCGCGAGACTAGTGCGAGCGATCTGGAAGCGAACTCCGTCGTCCTCCTTCTTATTCATCGGATCCTTCAAGTGCCTCCCGGAGTATTGAGCTCCTCACCGTTGCGAGATGCCTAAATCTAGTTCATCCACTCCCTGGTGCTATGCCTGAGGCACCGAGCGCAACCCGATAGTGCTGGTCCTGCTCTCGACGGTCAGTCCGTTGCGGCGCCTTTCAGGCCGTGCAATTGCCGCTCCCGTCCCAGAATTGACAGATCCTAGGTTAACGAGCCCGCGTAACCTTAACCGTTGAGGCTGCCGGTAGCGATGAGCTACGGTGCGTCGACATAATTGATGTATTGGGGGGCCGAGACGGGCCGGGACGGCAATCGTAGATGGCGCGTTCGGGGCAACGTCGGTGGCCGGTGCAAGAGGTTGGAGCAGGAGAGGGTCGATCAGATTACTTGGGCTTAGAGCGCGGGCAACTCTCGCTTGGGCGTTAATCGCTTTGGTTCTATCTGGTGCGCTGTCAACTTTTGCATACGCCGTCACGCGCAATCAGCTGATCCAGGAGCGTGAGAAGAATGCCCTTAACCAGGTGTTCCAAAACGCCCGCTCTCTGCGCAACATGCTTAGGTCCGGAGAGGTCGATGTCCCCCAAGCCCTTTCCACCGTGGGAGGAACCCCCCAATCGGTAGTGCTTGCCCGGGTAGGAGGGGAGTGGTTCTCGGGCTCTGTGGGGACAGGCCCCAGCGCCGTTCCGGTTCAGCTTGCAGACTTGGTTTCATCCGATGGAGCGGCCCGACAGCGGACCAGGATCGAGGGGAGACCATTCGTTACCATTGGCGTAGCGATTCCCGCCTATAGCGCTCGCTATTTTGAGTTCATTCCGGTAGACGACATCGAGCGCACCCTTGAAGGTTTGGCGCGGGGCCTGGCATTGACCGCAGCTCTGGCCACGCTATGCGGAGCCGCAATGGGCTGGCTGGCCACCGGG
>JBBDRH010000356.1:0-3845 GCA_040905645.1 Actinomycetota bacterium | reverse complement strand
CTTGCCGGCTCCCCGGGGGTGATGAGGCTTTCCGCCATCGCGTGTGCGGTGACCTTTCCACTGCTGGTGGTGCAAGCCGGCGAGACCGGTCTGCTGTGGGCGGCCACCATATCCTTCGTCGTCCTCGCGGGTACGTCCGTCCTGCGGGGGCTGAAGCCCGGATTGGTGGCATCACTGGCGCTCGCCCTTTTCGATGTGGTCTACATCTCATCGCTGGGCTCTCACATGGTCCTCATCAAGGACTTTCGAAGCGGCAGCCAAATGGTCACGGCGTTCTTCCTCATGGCCGGCGCGTACGAAGCGGCATCGGCCGTGGTTGCGGCCCGCCGCCCCGAAGGGCGGGCCGCTGCAGAGGCTGCCCCGCACGGGGGCTGGTTCGATTGGAGGGCGGGGCTCGCCGGTGCGATCGCCTGCGAGGGTGTCGCGTTGGGCGCACGGATGCTTATCGGGCTGCCCCTGGAGACGACCGCGATTCTGATCCTGGGGTTGGTGGTGGCGGCAGCCGCTGCGCTGGGCAGCGCGATCGGGGGATTGGTCGCAGAAGATCTGGGGGCCCGGTTAAGCGGAAGAGAGGTCGCCGCGCTGCGGCATCTGAACGCGGCCCTGGTCGCTGCCCCCGCCTTTTATTACGGCTTCCGGCTCTATCTTTCCTGACGCTGGTGCGGTGGCACTAAACCTTCTGTGGCGCCGCTTCAGGCACCGGCGAGCCGGATCTGATCTTCTCAAGCGCGGACCGCAGGGCGCCCAAGCCGATAGCTGCACAGTTCTCACGCTCCTCGGGAATGCCGTCCAGCGCTGCCGAGATCTCCGCCAGCTCGAGGGTCTGCGCGGCGGTGATCGTCCAACCCAGGACCAGCTCACAACACACGTCGGCGGCAGCGATTGCGGTGGCACAGCCCTGCGCCCTGAAGCGGGCCCCGGTGATCAGCCCGTCCTCAACCTTCACCGCAAGATGGACGACGTCGCCGCAGGTGATGTTGCCCTCGACTCCCACGGCGTCGGCGCCCTCGACGTCTCCGATGTTCGCCGGCTCCAGAAAGCGCGCCAACAGCTTGTCGCTGTACATAGGACAACTGTAAACGCGTCGAGCGCCTATTATCGGCGGCTTTGGGGCGACGCACGGAACCAGAGCCAAACGCGTTGGGGGGCTGGGGGGGGGAAGCCCCGCATGTGCGTTACGCTGGGGCCATGCCCACTATCGAACAGGTCAGGGAGGTTCTGGCCACGATCAATGATCCCGAGCTGCACCGCAGCATCGTGGAGCTTGGCATGGTCAAGGGGATCGAGGTTACCTCTCCACTGGTGACGGTGGACCTGGCCCTCACGATCCCGGGCTGCCCGCTGAAGTCGTTCTTCCAGGAGGTCCTTCCCGCCAAGATCAAGGCTTCCTTCCCGGATATCGATCAGGTGATAGTGAACCTCGGCGCCATGACCGACGAGGAGCGCAAAGCCCTCGTAGGGGGCGTGCGAGCCGAGAGCCCGGCCTCATTTGCGCAGCTCGACTCACGCACCACCGTGCTGGCCATCGGCAGCGGTAAAGGCGGGGTGGGCAAATCGACGGTGACGGCCAACCTGGCTGCGTCGCTGGCAAGGAGGGGTCATTCGGTGGGTCTGCTCGATGCCGACATCTGGGGCTTCTCATCGTCCCGGATGGCCGGTGTGAACACCCAACCCACCGTCATCGACCAGAGGCTGATCGTTCCCCTTGAAGCCCACGGCTTCAAGATGATCTCAATGGGCAACCTGGTCGCCGACGACCGGCCGATCGTGATGCGCGGCCCGATGCTCCACAAGATTCTCCAGAGCTTCCTGACCGACGTTCACTGGGAGGAGCCCGACTACCTTTTGATTGACATGCCTCCCGGAACCGGGGATATCTCCCTCTCACTGTCCCAGTTCATACCGGGCTGCTCCATCGTCCTGATCACCACTCCTCAGCAGGCTGCCGAAAAGGTGGCGGAGCGCGCAGGACATATGGCCGTCAAGGTAGGCATGAAGGTGGCGGGAGTCATCGAGAACATGTCCTACCTGGTATGCGGGTGTTGCGGCGAAAAAAGCTACCCGTTTGGAACCGGCGGCGGCGAGGAGCTGGCCGGCATATTCGGCGCCCCCCTGCTCGGACAGGTGCCCCTGGATCCACCCATGCTTGAGCTCGCCGAGAACGGTCAGCCTGCGGTGATCGCCCTGCCCGACTCCCTGTCGGCACGGGCCTTCAACGACATCACCGAGTCACTGCTAGCCGCCGTTCCACCGAGGCCAAAGGTTCGCAAACGCAAGCCTCTTCCGCTGATCACCCACCCCGAGCTGAGGTCTGCCGCAACCGGCTGACCACTCCCCGAGCCCGGCAAAAAAGGCCTTCGCCTGGCTTCTTGAACAACCTTTACGACAATTGTGTTTGTCGTGGATTAGTTCAAGGAAATTACTAGCCTAACGGTGCTGCACTGTGTACGATACCGATGACGCAGCCTCGGGATAGGCGGTGTCTATTGGAAATTGCGGGGGGAAGTGAAAGCATTCCCGCGGACACTGACTGTTCGCCTCGTGATAGTGCAAATTAACTTCCCAGAAAGGGTGGTCTGACCGGACGAGGATTCCCAGAATCTTTAATCCGGCTGGGTCACTGCCGGTTTGTTAGAGTGACATCCGTGTTTGCTAGACTGCGGATCAGTATTCCTAGGTTTATGAACTGAAACATTCAGAGGAGGTAGGAATCAAGAAGCTGATAGGGCTGATGCTCGCGACGGTAGTCGCGTCAGTCATCCTCGGCGCATTGGCCCTCCCGGCCATCGCCGGCCCCCAGAATGTCGGCGGCGTAGTGATCGAAAAGGGAAGCGCATCTGACTGCAACGGCGGAAGCTGTGGCGGTGTCATCGTCGAGGACCCGGCTGGAACCGGTCCGGACTGTAACGGCGGCAACTGTGGCGGAAGCGTCTGCCAGGGTACCGACTGCGGTTCGTGCGATGGCGGCAACTGCGGTGGAAGCATCAGTGGTCCGGGTGTCGCTCCGGCGAAGGACCAGGACAAGGCTGCACCGAGAGCCCTGCCGAGGACCGGTAACACCATTCCACTGGCAGCAACCGTGGCGCTGGGAGCAGGCATGCTCCTCGTGGGTGCGTTCTTCACCTTCGTGGCACACCCCTCCACCAAGCTTGCGATGGCAATGATGTCCTACCGTCCGAGGCGTCGCCTCTAAATAGACAGCAACTCACAAAAGAGCCCCCGGAAACCGGGGGCTCTTTGCGTTGTGCGGCGAGAATCGATCTGGCGGTCTCCCAAGCCAATCAGTGCGGTGGCCGCTATCCGCACTTAGCCGAACGGTGTCCGCTCCTCGAAGGCGTCCTTCGCCTCCTCGTCGAGTACCCGGATCACTCCGTCGTACATCCACTGAGCCTCCTCGGGTGAGTCGGCCACCGCGGTGAGCCCCGTCCTTCCTATCTCCGGCAGGGAGCTCACCATGTGGAAGACGACCCCGGTCTGCTGGGCGTGGTCGAAGTGGAGCTTGTGCCGCACGACGATGTCGAACAGGTCGTCGGGAGTAAAGCCCCGGTACAGCGGCGACTCGACGTGGTCGCTGGCGACAAAGAACTTTCGCCGCCCGTTGGGCGCGATGAATGCCGCGGACTCGGGCACGTAGCGCCCATCGGTCAAAAACTGCAGAGTCAGGAAGGGGTGGGTTGTGCCGCCCTGTCTCAGGTTGAGCTCGATTGCATAGGGGTCCCAGCCGTTCTCCGATCGAATCGCCACAAAGTCGATGGCAGCGCGGCCGACAACCCCCTCCTTCGCCAGCCTGTGTCCGATCTTTTCCGCCTCCTGGGTGATGCGAACCGCGTAGGCGGAGTCGGCGG